>CAYWZR010000129.1:0-7004 GCA_964462885.1 uncultured Nitrospirota bacterium | reverse complement strand
AACTTATGCTCCTCATCTATGATTAGAAGCCCGAGGTTAGGAAATACCACGTCCTTGGCAAGCAACCGATGGGTGCCTATCAGAATATCTACTTCGGAATCAGCAAGCCGTTTTAACGTTTCTTTCTGCTCAAGACGATTTTTAAAACGGCTTAGATAGTCTATATTTATGGAAAACGCTGAGAACCTCGATGTAAAGTTTTCGTAGTGCTGCTCTGCCAGTATCGTAGTAGGCGCAAGAATTGCCACCTGCCTGTTGTCAAAAACTGCCTTGAAGGCCGCTCTCATTGCTACCTCGGTTTTGCCGTAGCCAACATCACCGCAAAGCAGCCTGTCCATGGGTCTGGAAGATTCCATGTCCGCTGCTATATCGTTTATGCTTGTAGATTGATCCGGCGTCTCTTCAAAAGGAAATGCATCAGCAAATTCACGGTGAAACTCGCTGTCTGGTGAAAATGAAAATCCCTCGCAAGCCTCTCTTTGCGCATAGATTTTTATCAGATCGCCTGCCAATTCCTTTACTTTATCCCGGACCTTGGCCTTGGTCTTCTCCCATGCCTTGCCTCCAAGTCTGGCAAGCCCGGCCCTGGAATCTCCGGCAGCATGGTATTTCCGTATTTTCCCTATGCTGTCTACTGGCAGGTACAATTTTGCTCCGCCTGCGTACTCGAGGTGAAGAAAATCCCCCTCAAAATCCTCAACAGTAATTTTCTTCATGCCAAGGAACCGGCCAACACCGTGATCCATGTGAACAACTAGATCGCTCTCGGAAAGATCATCGATAGACTGAAGCAGGTTTGAAACGCGTGATTTTTTTCTCTCTCTGTAATGAGTTCTTGCGCCAAAGAGTTCTTCTGTTGTAATCACAAGCAGTCCAGACTCACTGTCAAGGAAGCCTCCGGAGAGTTTTCCCTTGGTCAAGGCGATTAGACCGCTGTAGCCAGGTATCGCTTCTGGCTCGATTATCGGGGCAGTGACATCCGCATCGGCCAGAAGATCGCTGACCCGTTCGGCCTCGCCCAGGCTGCGGGAAACAATAAGAAGATTGTACTTCTGTGACAACGCTGAAAGATTAGGTCCTATGTCATGAAGAGTTTCGCCGGTAAGGCGGCGCTGGCGGGCTGTAATGTCCATGTCCTCAACCGATTTTATATCAAAGGCAAGCCCCTCGCCGTCGATCCTGAGTGATTCTACTATTAGAGAGCAGTTTGAAAGCTCTGCATTTGGTATCGTTCCGTCAGAAATTATCAGATGCTCCGGTAGTACATCAAAAAGATTTTTTTTAAATTCCCCTTCGGGCTCCCGAATTGGCAGGATTATAAGTTCGTCAACGGTTCTGAAGGATCTTTGCGTATCCACCTCAAAGGCGCGAATCGACTCAACTTCGTCACCAAAGAACTCTATGCGAAAGGGGTGTTCCTGTGCAGCAGGGTATATGTCCACTATTCCCCCCCGAACTGCGAACTCTCCGTTTTCAGCCACCAGGTTCAACCTCAGATAGCCTATTTCGCGAAGGAGCTCTGTTAGAAACTCCAGCTCTATCTCCTCACCTACCCGGATTTTAAGCGAAGCTCTGCGAAATTCCTCAGCTGACCAGGCAGGTGAGTAGGCAGCCTCCAGATGGGTTACCACCCGGGCAGCACCGCGCTCAAGTATCGTCTCAATGGCTTGAAGCCTCTGGCTGGAAAGTCCAACGTCTTTTACAGGTAGAAAGACCGGAGGTTCTTTGCCAAAAACTCCGGCAAAGAACTCTATGTCCTCGAACATCTTCAGGGCTTCTTCTTCTGTTTTGGATACAGTTATAAAGGCTTTATCAAGGCCGACAAGGTAGAGAGCCTTTGACGAAGCTGCAAGTCCTGAAACCAGAGTTGAGTTATATGAAAGTGAAAAGTCTGAAAAGTTCACGGGCAATATGTTAGCACACAGACCGGATCAATCAGCAAAACCTTTCGATTTTTTCTGTTGTGGTAGAATAGCGATAATTATTTTCATGGCCAGAACTATTGTAATCGCAAACCAAAAAGGCGGAGTTGGCAAGACCACTACCGCCGTAAACATGGCAGCTTCGCTGGCAGTGGCCGAAAAGCGCGTTCTTCTTGTTGATACAGACAGCCAAGGAAATACAACCAGTGGCCTTGGCATAGATAAAAACTCGTCTGAGCTAAGTCTGTATGACTTCTATTTTGGAGAAATTCCTCTGCAAGATATTATTGTGGACACGGCGCTTCCCTACCTTAAACTAGTGCCTTCCTCGCTTGATCTTGTAGGCGCAGAGATAGAACTCATATCTGTACCTAACAAGGAAACCATACTGCGTAATGGAATACTTGCAATCCATGATCGTTTTGATTACGTTATAATCGATTGTCCGCCTGCTCTCGGACTTCTCACTTTGAACGCTCTTGTTGCCGCTCAGACGGTAATGGTGCCGGTTCAATGCGAATACTATGCGCTTGAGGGGCTTGGGCAGCTTATGAGGACAGTGGAGCTTGTCAAGGACTCTTTTAATTCAAGTTTAGAGATTGAAGGCATACTACTTACGATGGTTGACATGCGGAATTCTCTTGCCAAGCAGGTGGCCGCAGAGGTCAAAAAACATTTCGGAGATAAGGTCTACGATACGATGATTCCCAGAAACGTGACCCTCAGCGAGGCCCCCAGCCATGGGAAACCTGTGATGCTTTATGACATTCGTTCAAAGGGAGCACAAAGCTACCTTGCACTTGCAAGGGAGGTGCTGTTGCAGGATGGCTAGAAAAGAAGCGCTCGGAAAAGGACTAAGCGCACTGATTCCTCCCAAAAAGACGGCTTTGGCAAAGCATTCCCAAATGGAAAGCGGTCTGCTGGAGGTGGAGATAGGCAGGATAACTCCGAGCGGAGTTCAGCCCAGGAAGAAATTTGCAGAGTCATCGCTTAAAGATCTAGCAGATTCGATCCGCGAAAACGGGATTATTCAGCCTCCGATCGTTCGCAGAAGCGGTGACGGCACCTTCGAGTTGATAGCTGGCGAGCGGCGCTGGCGGGCATCGAAAATTGCCGGGCTGAAAAAAATTCCGGTAATTGTAAAGGATACCGTAGATGCCAAGACTCTTGTGCTTGCTCTTATCGAGAATATTCAGCGTGAAGACCTCACTCCACTGGAAACAGCTGAAGCATTCGAGCGCCTTATAAAAGACTTCAATCTTACCCAAGAGCAGATGAGCCAGAAAGTAGGTAAAGATAGAGCTACGGTGGCTAACTATCTGCGCCTTCTTAAACTCTCTACGGAAGTCAAAGGTTGGCTTTCTGAAGGTTTGTTGACCCTTGGGCATGCTAAAGCTCTCCTTTCGGCCTCTGATGGCATTGTACAGGTGGACATAGCCAGACATGTTATCGGTAAGGGTTTAAGCGTACGTGAGACTGAGGCGATGGTCAGAAGAATTAACAAAGATGTCAAAAAGCCTGTGATGCCTAAGAAGAATCCTCAAATCATAGCATTAGAGGATAAGCTTATCCGCAAACTCGGCACCAAGGTTCAGCTTGAGGACCGCGGTAAAAAAGGCGGGAAAATAGCGATAGAGTACTCTTCGCTGGACGAGCTTGATCGCTTGCTTGATATACTTCTAACATAACCATTCTTCAAATCCCATAAAAATTGACAAATACAGGCTTAATCAGGTATTTTTTATAGTACTCAAGCGGGAATAGCTCAGCTGGTAGAGCACAACCTTGCCAAGGTTGGGGTCGCGGGTTCGAATCCCGTTTCCCGCTCCATTTTAGGCGATTTTGTCCCTATCTCAGCTAATCCAGTCTCATGGCGACGTACCCAAGTGGTAAGGGGGAGGTCTGCAAAACCTTTATTCAGCGGTTCGAATCCGCTCGTCGCCTCCACTTTATCTTACTCACCTTCTGAAAAAACAAACGTACATATGGGTATATTTAAATTTAACCCGGATTGAGCAATAAAATCGTTCAACTTGGATTAAAGTAAAATAAGTAGAAAAATTTGTAATAAATCGTTACTTCAGTATTTCAGTTTCGGCTGGCTGCCTGTCCATCAAGATCAGCCCCGGCGCCTGGAGGCCGGGCGTGACACTGGTTGAGTTCGTTTTGTGCGGGATCTGTTTCCGCTGCTATTAGCAGGGCGTGAGTTGTTTCCGAAGCGTGATCCGTTTTTCTGCCGGATCGGCTCGGCTGGTATTGACGGATCAGGGGCAAAGCCTTCAACGATGACTTTTGGAATCGGTCGTTTGATCAGCCTTTCAATTCCCCTAAGAAGAGAGAGTTCATCTACGCAGACCAGAGATAGCGCTTCCCCTTCATTTCCAGCACGTCCGGTTCGCCCGATGCGATGGATATAGTCTTCGGGAACGTTAGGAAGTTCAAAATTCACCACATGTGGCAACTGATCGATATCGATTCCACGCGCTGCAATATCGGTGGCTGCTAGTACCCGTACTGTTCCGCGTTTAAAATCAGCCAGTGCTTTTGTTCGCGCCCTCTGACTTTTATTGCCGTGTATCGCTGTGGAACTGATTCCGTCTTTTTCAAGCTGTCCGCTTAAACGGTTAGCTCCATGTTTGGTTCGGGTAAATACAAGCACCTGTTGCCAATCACCGTCTGTTATCAAATGAGAGAGGAGTTCGCGTTTGCGTACTCGGTCGACAGGATAAACAGATTGATCGACATGCTCGGCAGCTATGTTTTGGCGGGCAACCTCGATAAGGATCGGGGAGTTTAGAAGGTTGGCAACCAGTTTTTTTATCTCATCGGAAAACGTGGCCGAAAAGAGTAGGTTCTGGCGCTGCTTGGGCAATAGGTTCAGGATTTTTTTAATGTCGTGAATAAAACCCATATCCAGCATCCGATCTGCTTCATCCAGAATTAGATATTTAACTCGGGAGAGATCAAGTGTCTTTTGCCCCACGTGATCCAATAACCGTCCCGGTGTAGCAACCAGAATATCAACTCCTTTGCGAAGAGTCGAGATTTGGGGATGAATCCCCACGCCGCCAAAAATAACGGTTGATCTAAGTGGAAGATATTTTCCATATGTTTTGACACTTTCGCCGACCTGTGCAGCTAGTTCGCGTGTTGGAGTCAGAATAAGCGCACGTACGTGACGCTTTCCTTTGGGCTGGTCTTCTTCGCAGAGCTGTTGCAGTAGCGGCAGAGCAAAGCCTGCTGTTTTGCCGGTGCCTGTTTGAGCGCCAGCCAGGATATCACGTTTGTCTAAAATCGCAGGAATCGCCTGTTTCTGAATAGGAGTGGGGTTGCTGTAGCCCTGCTCTGCAATAGCGCGCAGAATAGGGGCTGATAAGCCGAGTGCAGTAAATGACATGTTTTTTAAAGTACCTTTTTTGGCCGAGCCTATCCAAAATTTATAAATTTAGGCCGATCTAGGCTGGATGATGTAGTATTGTTGTTAAGGTTATCGCGAAGGATGACAGAAACGAAGTCAGTCGCAGACCGAAATACGCTGAAGTTAGACTACTATATCATAACGTTATTTTTTTTTCAAAAAACTAATGAAAAAAAATGGTACTGGGTTAAAGGTTTGATGTTCCCTATATTTGCTGTCTGTCCATAAATTCAGTTCCCCTATCTGTCATTCCGGCAGTTTTTGAGCCGGAATCCAATATTTGCAATGAGTACTGGATGCCCGACTAAAGACCTCAGGTATGACAAAAATAAAAAAAGACAATTTATGAACAAATTCTAATTACAGGTGCAACCCACTACCGAAAAAATAATGAAAAGTGTGAAAGGTCAGTGAAAATCTATAAACTCAGAATCTGCCACTTGCACCAAGTGAAATAAAAACGATATTATTCTACCTGTAATAAGTTAATGATAATAGATATAACAGGTAAGTAGTAATCTGATATTTAAGAAAAACATGGAAAAATAAGCCTATTTAGAGTCTGTTTATAAATTCAGTTTCTCTACCTGTCATTCCGGCAGTTTTTAAGCCGGAATCCAGTGTTTTCAATGAGTTCTGGATGCCCGACTAAAGACTTCAGGCATGACAGAAATAAAAAAAGGCAATTTATGGACAGGCTCTATTTATACTAATAGAGCTTGAAGTTGAATAATTATATGCCTATGCTTATAGGAGTTTTATATATGGACATTCATATTCCAGACTCAGGTTCGCTGAAGTCAAAGCGCTTTGTACTAAAGAGTCTTAAGGATCGGGTGCATAATAAATTTAATGTTTCAATTGCGGAGGTGGACTCCAATGATCTATGGCAACGAAGCAGTTTGGGCGTGGCTGTTGTCGCAAACGATTCGAGCCACGCGCACAAAGTACTTGAAAAAGTGGCGGCCTTTACTGAAAGTACGCCTGAAATAGAAATTCTTGATTATAAAATAGAGGTACTATAAATGGGATTACTTGTTGTAGGTTCTGTAGCCTTTGATTCTGTGAAAACTCCTTTTGGAGAAGTGGACAATGTTCTTGGCGGATCCGCCACCTTTTTCTCTACAGCAGCCAGTTATTTCACAAATGTCTCTCTTGTGGCTGTGGTGGGTGAAGATTTCCCTGAAGAGCACGTTTCTTTTTTAAAAAGTAGAAACATAGATACCACAGGCCTTGATCGCAGTGTAGGTAAAACATTCAGGTGGAAGGGGGAATATACCTACGAGCTCAATGAAGCTCACACGCTGGATACTCAGCTTAATGTTTTTGAAAGTTTTAAACCCAAGCTTCCTGAAAGCTACAGAGACCATGAAGTGGTGTTTCTTGCAAACATTGATCCTGACCTACAAAGAGATGTACTCAAACAGGTAAATAACCCGAAGTTTGTTGCCTGCGACACCATGAACTTTTGGATCGAGGGGAAAAGAGACTCGCTCATCGAAACCCTTAAGTTAGTTGATATTTTGATTATTAATGATGGTGAGGCTCGTGAACTCTCAGGAGAGCCCAACCTCGTCAAGGCGGCTTCCAAGATACGGTCTCTGGGACCAAAAACTTTGATTATTAAACGGGGAGAATACGGAGCACTGCTGTTTACGGATAAT
>CAYWZR010000128.1:0-7051 GCA_964462885.1 uncultured Nitrospirota bacterium | reverse complement strand
CCTCCGGCTCCCCCTGCGAGGCCAGAAGCATTGCGCGGGTATTAGTTGAGTCCAGACTATCGTAAACAAGGATTTTCTTCCGCGCTGGCATATAACTTAGAATTTCATCGACTGATAAACTCATCATAGTTTGACTCAAGTTTGAGTAATTTCTACAAAAATTTCTGTAGAAAATTGACAGCATCAAGGGTTTTTGATATGCTGGTTCAATTTTCAAAAGGGGGTATTATATTATGCAGTTTTTCCCGAAAGAAACCGATTTTTTCGCGATATTTGATCAGATGGCAAGCAATGTTTCCCACGCCACGGCGCTCTTGGTTGATCTTTTTAAAAACTTCGACAATCTTGAAGACAGGGTCCAGAAAATATATAATGCCGAGCAGGATGGGGACATGTTAACTCACGACGTAATGAAAAAGCTCAACAAGTCCTTTATTACCCCTATCGATAGAGAAGATATACACGCTTTAGCCAGCCGGATGGATGATATTCTCGACCTTGTATGGTCTGTGGCTGACCGCATCAAAATATTTAATATTTCAGAACCCACAGAAGACGTTTTATCCATTGCAAGTGACCTGGATCGTACCGTAGAGGTCATAAACAGGGCAATCACAGAGCTTCGAAGTAAAAAATACGAGCACGTACAGGAATTGTGTATCGAAATCAACCGGCTTGAAAACAGGATCGACAGAAATTACAAAGCAGCTCTTGCCAACCTGTTTGACAAAGAGTCGGATCCAATCCTGATTATCAAATGGAAAGATATATACGAACACCTGGAAGAGGCGGCCAACAGGTGTGAAGACGTGGCAAATACGTTGGAAGCGATTATATTGAAACATGGCTGATTTAGTCATCTTCACTGTAATAGTTGCCATTCTGTTCGACATAAGCAATGGCTGGAACGACTCGGCCAATGCAATTGCCACGGTAGTATCAACAAGAGTTCTCAGCCCGATGGCCGCTGTTCTCCTTGCCGCCGCCATGAACATAGGCGGGGCATTCGCCACTACAGCTGTGGCCAAAACCATCGGCAAAGGCGTAGTGGATCCATCCGCAATAGTCAGTGTGGTGGTGGCCTCGGCCCTGATCGCTGGTTTTCTCTGGAACTGGGGCATGACATGGCTAGGAATGCCGGTCAGCGCCTCTCACGCACTTATCGGCAGCCTTATGGGCGCAGCTATGGCACACGGCGGTGTTGCAGCGTTAAATCTTGTAGGACTTAAAAAAATATTTATCGCCCTTCTTATTTCACCACCTATAGGCATGTTGATAGGCTACATTCTCATGATGGGTATATTGAAGCTCTTTGGTACTTTCCCGCCCGGTCAGATCAATAAACATTTCGGCCGCCTGCAGATTCTCTCCTCAAGTTTCATGGCTTTCGGCCACGGCAGTAACGATGCTCAAAAGGTTATGGGAATAATCACGCTTGCGCTCTTCAGTGGCGGACACATCTCGTCCATGGAGGTTCCATTTTGGGTAATACTGACATGCGCACTGGCTATGGGTATTGGAACAGCCCTGGGTGGATGGAAGGTTATAAAGACTGTGGGAGTAAATATGCTTAAGCTTGAACCGGTTCACGGCTTTGCAGCAGAAACGGCAGCCACCGCAGTCATCATGGGAGCAAGCCTTAGCGGGCTGCCTGTAAGCACCACACACGTTATCACATCTTCCATCATGGGAGTTGGCGCAACCAAGAGGCTTTCTGCTGTACGTTGGGGAGTTGCCGGCAAGATACTTATGGCCTGGATTTTTACTCTGCCAGCATGTTTTCTGGTGGCCTTCGGTATTTCCCTGTTATTTAAGGGGTTGGGGTAGAAAAAAGCGGGTATCAAAATTCGATACCCGCTTTGGTTTAGTTAAATCATCAACAAGTGATTTGGTTGTCTAAAAACCCACATCTCCGTACAGCACGAAACGCCTGTCGTCTGTGCTATTGGGCGCATCAATTGTTCCTTCCACAGATGCGGTCAGTCTCATATTAGGTTTCCAGTTATATGCTACTGCAAAGGATCCTTCGGTCGTACGCTCATACGTTTTGTATGTATCAATATTAATAATCGGAGTGAACTGCCCGAAGGTTTTATTTGCTTCGATCGAGAAGTTGTTCAGTTGTCTCTGTCCTTCATCATCCCTGACACCATAGAGCATCATAACATTTACGCCTGCAATATCAAGTCGAGCATCAACACCCCAGAGGATATAGTTGTCAACTGATTTCCCTACAGTGCTATTAAATTCATTGCCGTTTGTGTAGTAACCGCCCACGGTCTGTCCAAGAAAGTCATATGCAAGACGAAGACTTACGTTTCTTGGGTCCTCTCCTTCAAGGTTACCATCGGCACCATGAAATGCAAGGATATAAGTTGCTGCATCAGCCACTTTACCTGCAATAGAGATCATCTGGCTATCACCAGGAGTAACTTTTGCTGCGCTCCACTGCCTCCTGAGAATCTTGTGATGATGAACAGTCTCATTACCGTCAAAAGCAAAGGGAGATGCGTAACCGGCAAGGACATTAAATTCATTCATAAACTGGTATCCTGCAAAACCAGAGGCTAACTGAACTTCAAAGCCCGGCTTTCCGTTACCGTTACCCCACTCATCCTCACTTTCAAGTTCCGTAAAATAAAAGAGTTTATCGCTTCTGCCAGCAAAGAAAATCTCTCCCTCGTGAAGTGAACGCTCTTTTAATGGGCCATTTCCAGCGTTAGATATTTTTTTGTCGAACAACCTGAAATTCAACCTTACAGAAACAGGCGCATCACTAAGTGACATATCTCCAAATTTAGTCTGATTCAGCGGTTCCCCAAGCTTTGACAAAAAATTCCTACCGAATGCATTTAGCTGAGGCCAAATGGTGTGACAAGCATTACAATCAACTCCCAGATTCTTTGCATAACTTGGAACTGCTTCGGTAATCTGCGGCGTGATCACGACCATCCCTAACATTACAACGAGTAAAGCTAATATTTTTTTCATACTTGTTCAATACCTCCACCTTTCAGAAAAAAGAATTTGATAGACATACGTCTATTTTTTGATCAATCAAGATGCCATAACTAATTAGATTTGTCAAGACGACCTTAGCGCATGTTAAAATAAAAGCATGCCTGTACTTGAGATAAAAAAATATCCGGAAAAAATTCTTCGGAAAAAAGCCCTTCCAGTGAAAAATGCACAGGATGAAAGCATACAGCAACTCATAGATGATATGATTGCCACCATGTACGATGCCCCTGGAATGGGGCTGGCAGCTCCACAAGTGGGGGTTTCACTTAGGCTTTGTGTAATCGACACCACAGCTGGAAAAGAGCCGGAAAGCCTGTATGTACTGATCAACCCGGAAATTATAGAGACATCAGGCGGAGAAGAGATGATCGAGGAAGGCTGCCTGAGCATACCAGGATATCATTACGATGTAAAACGCGCGGCACATGTAGTTGTCTGCTATACAGACAGAAGCGGTAAGCAGGTACGTCTAGAAGCCGATAACCTCTTAAGCCGGGCGCTACAACATGAAATAGACCACCTAAACGGTATGCTTTTTATCGACAGAATAGGCACGGTTCGAAAAGATCAGTTCAAGCGAAAGTACAAAAAAGGATTGGCCGGAGCTTAAACTGTCGTTTTGAGAGCTGATGACTGAATTTATACAGACCGTATTTTTCGGCACTCCGGAGTTTTCCGTTCCGATTCTTCATGCACTTTCCGGTATATTTCCTGTAGCCGCTGTGGTAACGCAGCCTGATCGCCCCCAAGGCAGGGGCAGAGTTCTGAGTCCTCCACCTGTAAAAGTTCTTGCAGGTTCATTGGGAATTCCGGTCCTGCAACCAGAAAATACACGCGACAAGGCATTTCAGGAGACCCTATCTGGCCTAAAACCAGACCTGATTCTGACAGCCGCATACGGGAAAATTCTTCCTTCAAGCATACTGGACCTTCCAAGGCTGGGCTGCATAAACGTTCATGCATCACTGCTTCCCAAGTACAGAGGCGCGGCTCCAATCAACTGGTCACTTATAAACGGAGAGGAAAAAACCGGTATAACTATGATTAAAATGGACGAGGGCATAGACACAGGCCCGATACTCGCCCGGCAAGCCCTGGAGATAGAACCAACCGATAATACAGACACTCTGGGAAAAAGACTCTCGCATATAGCGGCTGAAATGCTGCCTGAATTCTTTAAAAATCTTATTGACGGCAGGATTGAAGAAAAGCCCCAAGATGACAGTTACGCAAGCTACACTCCTATGCTGATGAAAAAGGATGGTCTTATAAACTGGCATGAGAGCGCCAAGCAGATTCATAACAGCATCCGCGGCCTTTATCCATGGCCAGTGGCCTATACGTTTTTAAACGGAAAACAGCTTCGCCTGATCGCCTCGAACACTGCCGTAGGCCAGGCATCTCCGGGCGAGATAGCCGAGGTAGGTAAAGAAACACTGCTTGTTGGAACCGGTGACGGATTATTATCGATCAAAGAAATACAACCGCCAGGGAAAAAAACGATGCCAATACTCTCTTTTCTGCAGGGATACAGATTGCAACCAGGAATGAAAATGGGCTAGAAACTCTTTTTAACCTTAGTTATCATAATTATTTAATGAACAAAAGAATAATAAGAGGCATTTTTTTAAAGGCGGCATATCCCCTTTACTATATCGCGGCCCGTGCTGTAGGAGTGAAGAGCGATCGTCTACAAATACAAATGGTCAAAACCAACAACTCGCTTGTACGCTGGGAATTCAAGGCACGGGCCACAAAACTTCTACTTCTTCTTCCCCAATGTATTCAAAGAGACGAGTGCCGCATCAAAGTGACATCGAATATATTTAACTGCGCCAGGTGTGGAAAATGTGAGATTAAGGATTTAATCGATATAGCGGATGAATTCAACATGAAGTTGTACGTGGCCACAGGCGGAACACTTGCACGCCGGGTGGTTGTTGAAACAAAACCCGAAGCGATAATTGCCGTAGCCTGCGAACGTGATCTCTCAAGCGGTATTTCGGACTCCTACCCAATGCCCGTACTGGGCGTAATAAACGACCGTCCCCACGGTCCCTGCGTTAACACAAGTGTAGATCTGAAACAGGTCAGGCAGGCGCTTTTATTTTTTAGCGGTAATGAGCCTCAATCCCGCTAGAAACATAGCCTGGAAGGCTCTTATTGAAGCTGAGAATTGCAGGGGAAAGTTAAAAGAATACTTTAACTCTACCCGGGTAGGTCTCGACAGTCGGGACCGTGCCTTATCCCTTGAGCTTTTTTTAGGGATTCAACGTCACAAAGCTCTTCTTGACTGGATGCTTTCCGGGTTTCTAAAAAAACCGATAGAAAAAACACCAGTCGCAGCATTGACAGCTATGCGGCTTGGAGCCTACCAAATTCTGTTTATGGATAGAATTCCAGACCACTGCGCCGTGGACGAATCTGTAGAGATTACCAAAATACACTGTGGCAAACCACTTGCCCGGCTTGTCAATGCCGTTTTAAGAAGCCTGCTTCGCAAACTACCTGCTTTGTCAGCGCCAAATCCGCAAGACGACCCGATTAAAAATATTCCCGTAACTCTTTCTCACCCAACTTGGCTGGTTAAAAGATGGATTAAAAGGCTGGGACCAGAAGAAACAGAAGCCCTCTGCCGTGCAAACAACAAAATTCCACTGATATCGCTCCGGACCAACATACTTAAAACCGATCGGGACCACCTGCTTTCTGAACTAAACAAGGCTGGTATTGAAGCCGAGCAGTCGCCCGTGGCTCCACACGGCATACGTCTTATTACCGGTGCATCAATACGCGATATTCCAGAACAGTTATGGCCGTTATTTCAGGTTCAAGACGAAGCCGCCCAGCTTGTTGCTCCACTTCTGGAAGTATCAGCAAATTCTGGAGAACGAGTCCTGGATGCCTGCGCAGCCCCCGGAGGCAAAACCACACATCTTGCCGAATTAATGGGGGATCAAGGCACAGTAGTCGCCCTTGAAAAAGATACTGAAAGATTGAACCGCCTGTCAGAAAACATAAAAAGACTAGGCCTCCACTCGATCGAAATTATACACGGAGATCTTTTGGACAAGCAAAATCTTGGGTATTTTGATAAAATCCTGCTTGATGCTCCCTGCTCGGCTTTAGGGGTTATACGCCGTAATCCAGACATTAAATGGTGCAGGCGTGAATCAGACCTTAAACGAAATCAGAAGATCCAGCTAAGACTCATTAAAAGAGCTGCCGACATGCTAAAACCCAGTGGCGGAAGACTTCTTTACGCAGTCTGTTCAAACGAACCGGAAGAATGCGAGGAGGTTATAGAAAAATTTTTAGAGCAAAGGCCATTTAAAATCACCAACATTTGCAAATCCGGTGAAAAGGATCGTTTTTTCCGTACCATGCCTCACCGCGACGGTGTTGACGGCTTCTTTGCAGCGTTGTTGGTTAAAAAAGCGAGTGAAAGCTGAATAGTTAGGGCATGAGTTTATTAAAGTTCATACGATTACTGTTTTATGTTATATTTTTTACTGCTATTGCTGCGGCATCGGCTACCGTATCTTACAGAGTACTTAGCTACGGCGAAGAAACCAAGGTTCCAAACCTTGTCGGCCAGACTCTTACAGACGCAAAAAACATAGCACAAGCCCTAAACCTACATATTAAAGTGGACGGTTCCGAGTATCACAATGAAATTTCGGTAGGGTTTGTCTCCAGGCAAAAAATGGCGCCTGGTACAGATGTTAAAGAAGGACAGATAATAGGAATTGTATTAAGCAAAGGCCCCAAATCAGCCTTGATGCCTGATTTTATAGGCAGATCACTTGATGACGCCCGTTTTCTTGTAGTGGAAAGAGGCCTTGAGATGCGCCGGGTCAGCCACACCCATCATAAAAGCGTGCCAGCCGGAATCGTAATTACACAGAACCCGCTTCCAGGAAGAAAAGGAGCCTCGGTTATCAGACAGCTCGTTAGTCTGAGGCCTAATAAGACCTACGTAGATGTTCCGATGCTGGTGGGGCTGGAACATGAAAAGGCAACCGAGCAG
>CAYWZR010000127.1:0-7175 GCA_964462885.1 uncultured Nitrospirota bacterium | reverse complement strand
AGGTATATCTGTCCATCAGTAATCGAAATTACGTTTGTGGGAATGTAGGCCGAAACATCACCAGCCTGAGTCTCGATTATCGGCAGAGCGGTGAGCGATCCTGCACCAAGTTCGTCAGAGAGTTTTGCCGCTCGTTCAAGCAGTCTTGAATGAAGATAAAAAACGTCTCCGGGATAAGCTTCACGGCCCGGCGGTCTTCTAAGCAGCAAGGATAGCTGCCTGTATGCCACTGCCTGTTTCGAAAGATCGTCGTATACAATCAGGGCGTGTTTGCCGTTATCACGATAGAACTCACCCATCGTACATCCTGTGTAAGGCGCTATGTACTGCATAGGCGCCGGATCACTTGCAGTAGCAGCCACCACAATCGTGTGAGCCATGGCTCCGTTTTCTTCAAGTGTCTTCACCACCCGGGCAACGTTAGCTCTTTTCTGCCCAATTGCAACATATATACAGATGACACCCTTACCCTTTTGATTTATGATTGCATCAATTGCAATAGATGTTTTTCCTGTCTGCCTGTCGCCGATGATCAACTCACGCTGCCCGCGCCCGATCGGAATCATGCCGTCTACCGCTTTTACTCCTGTCTGCATAGGCTCGTGAACTGATTTACGCTCGATAATACCCGGAGCGACTATGTCAACCGGTTTTTTTAGGTCAGAATCTATTGGACCTTTGCCGTCTATGGGAAGTCCTATACCGTTGACTACACGCCCTACCAAGGCATCGCCTACAGCAACTTCCATGATGCGTTTTGTCCGCTTAACGACATCGCCTTCTTTTATAAGCGAGTCCTCACCGAAAAGCACTGCTCCCACCTGTTCGTTTTCCAGGTTCAAAACCATGCCGAAAACATTATTGGGGAACTCAAGAAGCTCGCCGGCCATTGCGTTTTCCAGGCCATACAGTTTCGCAATTCCGTCACCTACTGTTAAAACAGAGCCGACCTCGCTTACATCCACACGGTTTTCGAAGTCGGAGATCTGCTGTTTTATCAGCTCGCTTATCTCATCTACCTTGATATCCATCTGTTCACCCCTTTATCAACTCTTCTTTAAGATTTTCTAATTGTCCCTTAAGGCTTCCATCATAAACCACGCTGCCGACACTTACTTTAATTCCTCCAAGAAGTGAGGGGTCGACAACAGCTTTAAGGTCTATAATGCGGCCTGTAATTTTTTTAAGCGCTTGATCCAGCCGATCAATAACTGCGGCTGGAATCTCTACGGCTGAAATAACCGTGGCCTTAGTTTTCTTAAGTCTATCGTTTAGAATTTGCTCTGCATAGAAAACAACACTCCGAAGAAGTTGGAACTTAGAATGCTCAAGCATCATTTTAACTATATGTGTAATTTCTTCTGAAAGCGATGTCTTTTTGATAATTGCCTGTAGTATGGTGGTTTTTTCAGAGTGTGAAAAAAGAGGGCTGTGAAAGAAATCTTTTAATTCTTTATTTAAAGCAATCAGATCATAAAAACTTTTAAGTTCGCCCACAGCGCCAGCAGGATCCGCCCCGCTCATAACCCTTCCGACAAACGCTCCAGCGTAACGTTTTGCTAAATGACTCTGCCTCAATTTCTGTTCTCCATCATGACTATATAATTTTCAAGAAGGCGGCTCTGGTCATCTTCTGATGTCTCTTGCCGGATCTTTTTCTCTGCAAGCTCTATGGCCAGCCGGGCCGCTTCGGCTTTAAGATCATCTTTGGCCTGCTTAAGCTCTACATCCATGCTAAGCTTTGCACGCGCAACTATATCGCGGCTCATACGCTCGCCCTGTTCTACCAAGGCAAGCCTTTCACGTTCAGCGATATGTTTTGCATCACTAAGAATTAACTCAATCGCTGCATCCTTTTCACTAAGCCGCTGCTCAGCCTCTTTAAGGCCTTTTTCTGCAAGCATTCTGGCCTCAGCTGCATTATCAAGTGTTTTTTCTATGGTTTTTTGGCGTTTTTTAAGTGCTTCTTTCAGAGGTTCTTTTCCGAATTTGTATAACAGAAAAACAATAATTAAAAAGTTAATTACCGACCACATGAAGCTGGTGGAGAAAAGTTTAACCATCTCAGTTTCATTTTCGCTACCCGAATTTGCAAACACCTGAGACATAGATGCCGAAATAGCAAGGAATAAAACAGTCATTAAAACAAGACGTAAAATAGAACGAAGTGAGAAATAAGAATTGAGTGGTGTGCCGATTCTTGGCACTTTGATGCTTTGCCGATTTGCCGATTTATCGATGTTTTTAGTCATCATATTTTTTATCCTCTAATTAGCCGGCCCGCTATTTCCGAGGCTATTGCATCCACGTCTTCTTTCAGTTGTGCGCGTGCCGCTTCTGTGGCAGTCTGTAACTGTCGGACTGCATTTGCGCCTATAGAGGCCGCCTCAGCTTGTGCCTTGTCCAGTAGTTTTCTCTGCTCCACAATCCCCTCTTCCTTTGCAGTGGCGACTATCTCTTTGGCCTTCTGGCGAGCTTCCGCTTGTTCCGCCTGAATTCCGGCGAGTGTTTTCTCGCGCTTTTCACTCGCATCTTTTGCGGCGGCAAGTGCAGACTTAACACGCTCGTCACGCACTTTCAGAACATTGAAAAACGGCTTGAATAATATATTGTTCAGGAGAAAAAGAAACAGCAGAAAGCTGCCTAATTGAATCAGAAACCATACAGGCTCTATATCAAGCACAACCCCTCCTTAATTTGATCTATTTTTGAGGAAAACTTGCGTAAAAAGTGTATAAAATTATCACGAAATTCAGACTATTGTCAAGAAATAAGGCCTAAAAAGACTATGATTTTTACTTATATGATTATGAGAGTGCTAATGAAGGAAGACTTTTTAGAGCAGATCAATTATAATTTTCACCATAAATTCATTGAATTAAAAGTTAGGAGAAACCGCGTGACCAAACCTATAAACGTACCCCTTGCAGACCGTATTAACAACCTTCCGCCCTATCTTTTCGAGGCCATCGACCGTATGAAACAGGAAGCGCTTGCCAACGGCGTAGACCTGATAGATGTAAGCATTGGTGACCCTGACATACCCACTCCACCTCATATTATAGAACGTATGAAGGCTGCGGTTGAAAACCCGGAAAACCACAAGTATCCTTCTTCAGCCGGTATGCTTCCGTACCGCCGTGCAGTCTCAGAATGGTATAAACGGCGATTCGGGGTCACACTGGATCCCAAAACTGAAACCCTCTCATTAATAGGGTCCAAAGAGGGAGTTGCGCATATCCCACTTGCTTTCATAAATCCCGGTGATGTTGTGCTTTATACTTCGCCCGGATACCCCGTGTATCCTGTCGGCCCGCTTTTTGCCGGAGGAAAAGCACACGCTCTGCCTCTAACATCTAATAACGGTTTTATGCCTGATCTGAAATCCATATCCCAAGATGTGCTTGATAAGGCAAAACTCTTTTTTTTCAACTATCCGAACAATCCTACCACCACTTGTGCAACCCGGGAGTTTTTCGATGAAGTGGTGGAATTTGCATCCCGCAATAATATTATCGCATGTCACGATGCCGCCTACAGCGAAATCTACTTCGATGGCAAAAGACCGATCAGTTTTTTAGAGGTTGACGGCGCAATGGATGTAGGAATCGAATTACATTCTCTTTCTAAAACCTACAACATGACCGGTTGGCGTCTGGGTTTTGCAGCTGGCAACAAAGACATAGTCGCTGGACTGGCCAAAATAAAATCCAATATGGATTCAGGAGTGTTTCAGGCAATTCAGGAAGCCGGTATTGCCGCACTTGAAACAGAAGACTCCGTGCTGGCGGAAATCCGCAATACATATCAAGAACGAAGAGACGCTCTTGCTGAAGGCCTTAGAAGTCTCGGTCTTGAGTTCAGTCTTCCCGAAGCATCTTTTTACATATGGACCAAAATACCGACTGGTTATACCTCCGGGAGTTTTGTAGAACTACTGCTTAAGAAGGCCGGAATTCTTGCCACACCCGGAAACGGATTTGGTGATGCAGGAGAAGGCTATGTGCGCTTTGCCCTGACTGTTCCTGTTGAACGTATTCGCGAAGCCGCTGAGAGGATGAAAAAGGTTCTTTGAAATCAGCAAAATAAAAAAACACAGGATAAAAAATGGACCCTGATGAGACAAAGCAAAAAAACGGCGAAGACAAGCCTATAGACAGAAAAACCTTTCTTAAACAGGGTTTGTTTATGCTCATAAAGCCACTGGCAAATGCGATTGAGGGAGGTGTCCAAAAAATAACGCCAAAGGCGATACGACCTCCAGGAGCTATCGATGAACTGGAATTCCTTTCAAAATGCACCAAGTGTGATCTTTGCATAAAAGCATGCCATCAGGGTGTGATAAAAGCGGCGAATGAAAGCTCGGGCCTTGGTACCGGGACACCTATTATCGTTCCCAGAGATTCCCCGTGCTACTTGTGCGACGAGATGATCTGCATCAGCGTCTGCCCAACCGGAGCCCTCAAGCCGGTAGCAAGACGTGATATTAAAATGGGTGTAGCTGTAATCGACACTAAAAGTTGTCTCGCTCATCAGGGGCAGGTATGTGATTACTGCTACAACCGCTGTCCCTTTCCTGATGAAGCCATTTACATGGAGGAGAAAAAGAGGCCGGTGGTAGTGCCGGAGAAATGCATAGGATGCGGTTTATGTGAATTTTACTGCATCGCCCAGACCCCATCCATCCGGGTTGTAGCTGTTTAGAAGTATTATTTTTTGTTGCCAGTTTCTAAGTACACATGCTACATTGGGATTATCAGGTTTCTTGATTACTCCACTTTTGTTTTATTGCGTAGCTTGGGTTTAATACCCCGCTGCTTGCAGAACCTTCGGAACGTTGATGCACACTATGCAAAACTATTGACAAGCAAGACTAAAAACACCACCAAAACATGATACAGTTTCAAGCACCTGGCACTGATAAGGCATTAGCTTATAACCATACGCTACAGTGGCGGGGTACACGGCTAGTGTTAAATTATGTCAGTGCCACGGCCCACTGAGTTCGTCGTTGGTACTCCCAAAAAAACAAAATTGACAACTGTCACTGATGTAATTACAATATATATACAAAATAAACAGCGAGGTGACAGGATGAAAGCTTCTATAATACAAATTGGCAATTCACAAGGGCTACGAATCCCACAACCTATTTTAAAACAATGTGGTTTTCAGGGAGAGGTTGAGCTTGAAGTTCATAACAAAGAACTCATTATTAAATCGACCAAACAATCCCGACAAAATTGGGAAAAAGCATTTAAGGCTATGGCTCAGAATAGAGATGACCAGCCCATCGAGTTTGCGGAAACCCGATGGGACGAGGAAGAGTGGGAATGGAAATAAATCGCTTCGAAGTATTCCTTGTCAATCTAGACCCTACACTTGGACATGAAATTAAAAAAAATAGGCCATGTCTCGTTATTTCACCAAACGAGATGAATCACAATATATCTACTGTCATTGTCGCGCCAATGACTTCCAAAGGCAGAAACTACCCAACTAGAATTGCCTGCTCGTTTAAAGGCAAGAATGGGCAGATAGTACTCGATCAAATACGCACAGTTGACAGAAAAAGGTTGGTAAAAAAACTGGGAGTAATCAGCAAAAATACGCAAACAAAAACTATTAACCTACTACAGGAAATGTTTGCTCTGTAAATCTTTGGGGAGATCCTATAGTCTCCTGTCAAGTAAAAAAAAATGGTAAAATTTTTCTTTAAAAATAAAATAGTTGCAAATTTACTCGTTTTTTTACACACCTGTCTACCACATCTTTTGCTTTTGACGTTTACAGCTTTACAAAAAGATTAAGGGATAAGCGGAGGAAAGATAAAAAGCTAAAGTATCTTGTAGATCGAATAGGGGGAAAATTGTCACGATAAAAGATCTGCCCCCACGCTGCCTTATTTCGACCTAAAATTGAATTTTGCTAAAACTTGCCGTAGTTATCAAGAGACGAGTTAATCACTTGTTATATTTCTAAACGAAGTTAAAACCATGGCTAAAAAAAAAGAATTTGAAATTTTAAGTGAGTATCTATTTTGGTCTTATGCAAACCTTGCTATGGCTCACGCTGCTGTAACGAATAAAGGTGAAAAATACATCCAGATCAACTACATTATTCGGGCAAGGCTTTTCAAGGGGTTAAAGCAAAAAACTATGCATATCGGATCAATTATTGATGATGAAAGATTAAAAATGAAGCTGCCACAGATTTGTTCTTACTGTGGTAGTAAGGAAAACCTTTCGGTTGATCATTTAATCCCAAAATTTAAAGGCGGAAAAGAGAGTGGTGACAATTTCGTTTGGGCTTGTAGAAAATGTAATAGCTCAAAAAATAAGACAGATTTAATGGAATGGTATAACAAAAAGGGCACCTTTCCATCTTTGTTACTTCTAAGAAGATACCTAAAAGTCGTAATTGAATATTGTACAACAAATGAATTGATGAAGTTGCCTTTACTTGAAGCAAGAGAAACAACGCTTCCTTTTAGCCTTGAACATGTTCCACAGGTTTTTCCAAAGCCATCAGAGTTAAAGCTTTGGGTGACGGAAATATAACCAATAACAGCAGTCAACAGTCAATGGGGTCAGATCTTTCATCGTGACAAATGTTGATGTTTTATTAATAGAAGATTAGTGGAGATCGGTGTCAGTAGTTAGCAATATCGCAGTCAAAAGGGGAGATGGTAGCAATGGCAAGACAGTTACGGATTCAGTATCCTGGTGCCGTATATCACATAACTTTCTGTGGCAATGCAAGAGCAGACATATATAAAGATGACAACGACAGAAAAGCATTTCTCGAAATCCTGGGAGAATCCCAAAAGATATACAGCATAAAAATCCACAGCTATGTATTGATGAAAAATCATTCCCATTTATTAATTGAAACCCCTAAGGGCAATCTAAGCGAATACATGCGTCATTTCAACATGCGGTACACCAGCTACTATAACCGCAGACACAAAAAGATTAAGGGATAAGCTGAGGAAAGATAAAAAGCTAAAGTATCTTGTAGATCGAATAGAGGGAAAAATGTCACGATAAAAGATCTGACCCCACGGACACTGACCCCACGGACACTGCTGACCCCACGGACACTGACCCCACGGACACCACTGACCCCACGGACAGGTCTTGACCCCACGGACAGTTAACGATGCGTCCCCATGG
>CAYWZR010000126.1:0-7187 GCA_964462885.1 uncultured Nitrospirota bacterium | reverse complement strand
GCAGTCGCTGATCCTAGAATACGTGCGCGATGAAATCCAACTCTAAAGCAGCAAATTCCATGTTTTGGCAGCGTTTCAGCTCGAATCGCCTGGCTCTGGCAGGAGCCATTATTATTCTTGTTCTGGCCTTTACAGCACTTGCTGCCCCACTGCTTGCACCTTATGATCCGAACATGATTGCCGGAAACCATATTCTCGAAGCTCCCAACAATCATCATCTCTTTGGCACTGATGACCTTGGACGTGACATATTAAGCCGAATACTTTACGGAGCCCGTATATCGCTTGCAGTCGGCTTTGTGGCTGTTGGCATCTCAAGCGTGATAGGGATTGTCCTTGGCGCCTTTGCAGGCTATTACGGAGGGTGGATTGACACAGTGGTGATGTGGCTTGTTAATACAATGCTTGCAATACCCACGTTTTTTCTTATACTTGCTGTTATAGCCTTACTGGAGCCGAGTATATGGAACATAATGATAGTCATAGGCCTTACTTCCTGGATGGGGTTGACCAGACTGGTCAGGGCCGAGTTCATGTCACTTAAAGAGCGGGAATTTATACTTGCTGCAAAAAGCCTTGGCGCCTCGGATAAACGAGTAATTTTTCGTCACATGTTCATAAACAGCCTGGCTCCGGTGATAGTGTCTGCGGTTCTTGGTGTCGCAGGTGCTGTGCTTGTGGAATCCTCACTTAGTTTTCTCGGCATCGGGGTTCAGCCGCCAACACCGAGCTGGGGCAATATTCTTACCGCAGGAAAGGCTAATATTGAGATAGCTTGGTGGCTTTCGGTCTTCCCAGGTCTGGCGATTCTGATAACAGTACTCGGCTATAACATGCTTGGAGACGGTATAAGAGATGCTGCTGACCCCAGGCTGTGGGAGACAAAATAAATGGTGATTACAAAGAAATCCCTTTTTCCTTTATGCGGCAGGTGAGATCAAAGGGACAGTACACACAATTCTTTTTGTCTTCTGCATGTTGGAAAGAATTTGAAGGGTCTTTTATTTCAGCCAGAACGCTGCTTATGAATTGGTCGAACGAGATAAGGTACTTGGTCCGGTCATTTTCAACGAAATCATCGTACCTGTTTTCCAACTGGAATTTTTCTTTCAGATCATAAAAATAAAGCCCCTCGACTTTTTCCGGATTAACTTTATTTTTTATCTTGTTTTCCACCTCTTCTAGGTTTTCTACCTTATTTTCTTCTGAAAGAAGAAGGAGATAAAACGGAAGCTGAATCTGGGTAAAAACGCCGCGTCCTTCGGAAAGCCGGCATTCCTTTCTGGTTTTTGGAAGGGATCCGGTTTTGTAGTCTATGATTCTTATCTCGTCACCGCGGCAATCTATTCTGTCTATATAACCTTTAAGGCGAAGTCCACTTTTATGGTTAATTTCGACTTTGAGCTCTGTCACAATCGTACGCCAGCCATCATGGTGCATAATTAGTTCATTTTCGGAGAATTTTTTCAGGCGTTTTTTCCAGTTGTTAAGAGCAAAGCGGTTGCTCGGAACATATCGTACCTGGTCGTACCGCTCTGCTTGCTTGTCGATCGCTTCAGAAATAATATGGTTATGAGTTTCCACGTCTCTAAAAAGAACCGCAGGGTTCTCGTTCTTGTAGGCCGTACTTACCGCGTCATGGAATATTTGCCCTTTTAGCCACGCAGGCAGTTCTTCATTAATCCGGACCGGGTCCTTAAGCTGGCAGATGCGGCTCAGGTAGAATTTATATGGGCATCTGAGGTAAGTCTCTATGGATGATGTCGAATAATTAAGCTTTTTTATTCTGGTTATTGTTTCTTCGTCTTTTTTGATCTCTTCAGGTTCCGGAGCTGGTTTGAACTGTCCGGGTACTATGCATTCACGGAAAGTCTCATGCCCGGCCTGAACATTGTAATCAGATGGCAGAGCAAGAATAATTTCTTCAAGAAAACGGCTTCTGAGTCCACGTTCATCCGAGCGGACATATGAGAGATATGCCTGCTTAGCACCGCGGAGGACTTGGTTTAAGTAGAACCCGAAAAGGGCTTCGCGGTCCTCCTGTGTTGGAAGACCGAGGGATTTTCGAATAGAGGTGTTCAGAAATAGATCTTTTCTGCTGCTGCCGGGAATTATCCCTTCGTTCATGTCAGGTATGATCACTGCATCGAACTGTAGATTTCTTGTCTCGAGCAGTCCGATCACACTTATAACTCCTTCGCGGTTTACAGCATTGTAAGTTTGGCCCTCAAGTATCGAAATAAGGAGAGAAAAAGAAGACTGAGGAGTGGCTGTGTTTATTAGTTCATCGGAATCGATAAGAGTGATTTCGGCCAGAACTTCCAGAATTTTCTCGCGGGAGCTTCTTACGTCACGATCCAGATATAGTTTTTTTAGGAAATCGGTATTTAGCTGCTGCTCAAGTTCTATTAAGTAGTCAAGTGCAGAGGAAGCTATTTTTTTCAATGTTTGTGGTTTATGAATATTAAAAGCATCTTCAGCTCTTTCAAGCTCTGAGATAAGGCCCGGGGCAGGGATACCTTCAAAAACTGACAGTGGCAGGCGTAGCCGGTAATCATCCTGTATTTTATCTAACATTTTCCCGGCCTCGACGCGTAGCGGCTTGCCGTTGTCAAAGGTGTTTATAATGTTTTTTATAAAAGGATGTGTTACAAAGGCGGCTACACTACGGTGACTGTAACCAAAACTTGTTTTTTCTAAGAAGCAAAGTTGTTGAATAATTTTCAGCAGACTAAAATAAGGCGAGGTTCCCATTGGAAAACCCATCGCAATATTAAATGGTTTGCGTCCAAGTATGGCGGTTATGGATCCCACCAGTTTTTCATCAGGAAGCACTATAGCTATGCGGTTATCAGGAATACCGTCCTTTTTGCACTTCTGAATAGCAGAACCGATAAAACCAACCTGTGTTACAGCGTCTGGAAATTCCCTGACAGATATCCGGGGAAGCGGACTGGAAAGGGGTGGGATGTCTATGCCGGGCGAAAGGGTATTTAGCATATCCATGTGTTGAGGAAGAAGCTGTCCTTCATGGCTCATAAATATATCAAGACGTACGGTGTTCGAAATATCTCGAAGCAGCATGAGTTCTGAACGACTGAAGATGCCTGATGCAACAAGAAAAATGTGATCAAACCGCGAAAAAAAGTCTATTTCCTTCTTGCCCTCGGCTTTAAATGCGGAACGTTCCTCAAAGCCGTTGTCATTTAGAATGTTGAGGTAGTTCTCCCATATGGTTTGAAGCACTGTAACGTGTTTTTCAAAATCGGTGTACATTGCATTGTTTTTAATAGCTTTAAAAGAGATATGTTCAACTGACACCTCATCGTAAAAACGCAGCAGACGGTCCCCTATGGACGAAAAGGCTAGATAATCATCAAGAAACCTCTCTTCAGCCCCTCTAAATAAGGGGCCTAATTGCTGTCTGCATTCTCTAAGAGCGCGATTCAGCAACACGCGCCGCTGCAAGTCAGCTGGAAAGGCATAACCCGGTGGTTTTATACTCCTTGTAAGGAAATCCTCCAGGGTATAAAGGTAAGGGCCGGCAAGTACTTCCTGCTTTACCCTCTCCATCAGAGTGTTGCGAAAGCATGCAATAGCCCGTGAGGAGGCAAAGACAACTGCGGTTTTTTCAAGTTCTGTAGGGCAAGACAGCACAACCTTGGAGACGCGGGAAAGAACAGGTTCCCTGTAGGGCACAAAATGAATTGAAGCAGACACAGTTTTTTGTTGTTAGTGGAGGGGATTTATTATTATAAACATTTTGGTGACCTTAACGGATTGTTGAAAGACTACTGCAACCGTTAGTTTCTTGATTTTTCCTTAGTTTTTCCTTAATTTTTCTTGACTTTTTGTGATTTAATTTGTAATTTATTGTTTACGCAAAGAGAGATTAAGGAGACAAATGCAGAGAAGAGGCGGTAAGAAAAGATTCGATAACCATGACATAGAAAAGCAAGCTGCAGGAACTTTTGTCGAAAAATTTCCTTTTCTGGAGTCAATGGTTATTAAAATTATCTATTATCAGAAAGGTGATAATCCTATTTTAATGTCCAGGACACTGCATGTATATCCTGAAGATTTCGCCTATTTCCATATTCCCTGTCTTATACACGACTGCCTTGAGGGGACTTTTGAACTCGCCCCTATAGTGATGAATATTCTCAAGGAATCGAAAAGCAGGTCTGAAGGACGCCTTGCCTGTAAGGGTAGTCTAAGCAAGGACCTGCCCTCTGATCACGGTTATATAGAGTACACGATAGATGTTACATATAAAACAGGAGGTGTTAAGCCTGATACATCCGAAAAGCAAAAAGAAAAAGTTAAAGTTATAGAAGAAAAGCCGAAAAAAGAAGCACCGGGAAAAAAGAAGGGCATCAATCCTCCTGTTACAACAAAAGGGGAGGTGGAGGTAAAGATCAACCAGAAAACGCTGCCTAACAAGCCTGTTAAAAAGACTG
The DNA here is from genome assembly GCA_964462885.1 of uncultured Nitrospirota bacterium. Lineage (GTDB taxonomy): Bacteria > Nitrospirota > Thermodesulfovibrionia > SZUA-242 > SZUA-242 > JALUUO01. The sequence goes on along the minus strand of CAYWZR010000126.1, from coordinate 2,727 downwards.
AGGCTGTTGCCAGCAAGGTTAAGGTGAAGACAGCTGTTGCAAAAAAACTTGTAAATAAAAATGTAAATAAAACAATTGCCACAGCAAAAAGTGAGACTATTGCTTCAAAATCAAAAGTTGTAAAAACATCGAAATCTCCAGCTAAAAAAGAGGCTGTAAAAACAAAAAAGCTACAAAAGCCTAAGACTTCGATAAACGTTAAGAAAACCTCATCCAAGACGAATAAGAAAAAAGCTGGATCTAGATAGTAATTAATTTTACTCCCTATTACAATATTTAAAATATTCTGGAGGCTATAGAGCTATGAGTGTAGATAAAGTTGCAGTTGAAGATTTCAAGGTTGCGGATATAAATCTTGCCGATTGGGGAAGAAAGGAGATATCCATTGCTGAAACCGAGATGCCAGGCCTGATGGCACTTAGAGGTGAATACGGAGACAAAAAACCTCTAAGTGGCGCACGTATAGCCGGATGTCTGCATATGACCATACAGACAGCTGTTTTAATAGAGACATTGGTTGATCTTGGAGCTGAAGTACGCTGGTCATCTTGCAATATTTTTTCAACTCAGGACCATGCTGCTGCCGCCATTGCTGCCAGCAGTACTCCTGTGTTTGCCTGGAAGGGCGAAAGTGAAGAAGAATACGAGTGGTGCATAGAGCAGACACTTCTATGGCCGGATGGAAAACCGCTTAACATGATTCTTGACGATGGCGGTGATCTCACACAAATAGTTCACAATCGTCACCCGGAATTCCTTAAAGAAACACGTGGCATTTCTGAGGAAACTACAACAGGTGTCCATCGCCTTTACGAGATGATGCGGGATGGCAGCCTGGGCTGCCCGGCGTTTAATGTGAATGATTCTGTCACAAAATCCAAGTTTGACAATCTCTACGGTTGCCGCGAGTCTTTGTTGGATGGAATAAAGAGAGCCACAGATGTAATGGTGGCTGGCAAAATAGCTCTTGTAGCCGGTTATGGTGATGTGGGAAAAGGGTGTGCCCAGTCTCTAAGAGGACAGGGTGCCAGAGTGCTTATTACAGAGATCGATCCTATATGTGCGCTGCAGGCAGCTATGGAGGGCTATGAAGTTGTTACAATGGAGGATGCAGCACCTATTGCAGACCTCTTTGTTACCACCACAGGATGCAGGGATATTATACGCAGGGAACATCTGGATGCAATGAAGGACCAGGCAATAGTCTGTAACATAGGCCATTTCGATATAGAAATTGATGTTGCCTCGGTATTTAATGATTCCGCTATTAAGAAAGTAAACATAAAACCTCAGGTCGATCAGGTAGTCTGGCCCGATGGTAAAGCGGTCACAATTCTTGCCGAGGGACGCCTCGTAAACCTGGGATGTGCCACCGGACATCCTTCTTTTGTAATGTCAAATAGCTTCACAAATCAGGTTATGGCGCAGATTGAACTCTGGAACAACCATGGCAAGTATAAAAACGAAGTATATGTGCTTCCCAAACTCCTAGATGAGAAGGTTGCAAAGTTACACCTTAAGAAACTGGGTGTGAGGCTAACCACACTTACCGATGCCCAGTCTGATTACCTCGGTATTCCGAAGGAGGGGCCGTACAAGCCTGACTATTACAGGTATTAATGATATGCGTTACCGGTGGCAGGCCGGATCTATTGCGTGGCTTATTCATAGGGGTTCAGGTGTTTTTCTTACTCTGTATATTTTCGTTCACCTTTATCTCCTAACGCACCTGAAAGACCCGGAGAAATATGCCGGACTTCTTACGCTTCTCGGAAATCCGTTAGTCAAACTGGGAGAGATATGCCTTCTTGCCATGGTTATCGCCCATGCGCTTAACGGATTCAGACTTACCTTGTTGGATCTTGGAGTTCCGACAAAAATTCAGAAAACTCTTTTCATGGTCGTTGTGGTTATGGGCGGAGGAACTTTGTTTTTCCTGGGCGCATGGCCGATTATTGGAGGCGCTAATTGAGCGGCGCTGCGGCCTGGCTTTTTCAGCGGATTACTGGAGCCGTGCTTTTAGTTGGCATGATCATCCATTTCCGTATTATGCACTACAGCGGCGCTGAACAGCTAACACACGAAGTTGTTTTAGAAAGGCTCTCAAATCCATACTGGAAGGCGTTCAATCTATTATTTCTGGCTTGTGTCATCTGGCATGGCCTAAGCGGCATCTGGGGTATAGCCACCGAGTATGCCGGATCTAAAGCCGTACTACTTAAGTTTTGCCAGGCGGTAATTCTTCTATCCGGTTCGATTCTTACGGTTACAGGAATATATATTGTTTGGGGAACTGGATAACTAAGAGGCCGTAGCCACTTCATGGTGCTTAATCTTAATGAGGCAATTATCCCATAAAACTATGGAATAGACTCCATAGTTTTATGGAGTCTATTCCATGCTCTGTTGAATTCCATGGTTGCACGTAAGCTCATCTGCCCAAGCCAATTTTGCTGACATTGCAAGGATCTAAAAAAACTGCAAATACAACCTCTTAACACAAAAAATATCACCTTTTCAGTTCCGGATGTACAAGCATGTTTTTTCTGGTATAAGCATTGCATATTAACTTTAAAAGTTAAACAGGAGTTTAAGAGATAAAGTCTCCTGTTACCTGTAACCACTCAAAAACATTGTATTTTTGCCTTCAGACTATTTTGCAGAGGGTATGACTGAGGAGCGTCTTCTTGCATATCGTACCAAGGGCACATATTGGGGCAAGGAACG
>CAYWZR010000125.1:0-7208 GCA_964462885.1 uncultured Nitrospirota bacterium | reverse complement strand
CAAAACCGGTTTTGGTGGATATAGATCCAGATACTTTCAATATGAATATAAGCGCTGTTGAAGAGCAGATTAACAAGCATACCAAGGCCATTTTGCCGGTCCATATATTCGGCCATCCAGTCGATATGGAAGCCCTTATGTCTGTGGCTGATAATCAGGACAGCAAAGAGCTCAAAGTCGTCGAAGACTGCGCTCAGGCCTTTGGTGCTGATGTTCAGGGGAAAAGGGTGGGAAGCTTTGGTGTTGCGGGGTGTTATAGCTTTTATCCCAGCAAAAATTTTAGTTGTTACGGTGATGGAGGTATGGTTGTCACTTCCATCAGTGAGATAAACGATCGCATAAGGCGGCTTCGAAACCACGGAAGCAGCCGTACCTATCAACATGATGAAGTTGGGTACAACAGTAGACTGGATGAAATGCAGGCTGCTGTGCTAAATGTAAAATTGAAAAGAATCGACCACTATAACGATTTGCGGCGTTTTGTGGCCGAGAGTTACAGGGAGAGATTGGCTGACTTGCCCTTGATTCTTCCTGTTGAACGTAAAGGCTGCCGGCATGTTTACCACCAGTTTACTCTTCGCTCGGACAGAAGGGATGAGCTTTCAGCATATCTACAGGGTGAGGGGATTTCAACGGTCGTTTACTATCCTGCCCCGATTCATCTGCAAAAAGCTCTTGACGAATTTAACTGGAGCAAGGGTGATTTTCCAGAGGCTGAGAAGGCCTCACGCGAGGTATTATCTATCCCGATGTATCCTGAGCTACCAGCGTCTGACGTGGATTTTATTTGTGATAAGATCAGAAGCTTCTTTTCTAAGTGATCAGAAGTCAGAATGAAAAGCAGTAATAGTCAAGCCTCTTCATCATTGATCAAACATCATTCATCATTTTCTTCTTCACGCAGTATCATGATCGTATCAGGCGAGGCCTCGGGTGAAATGCATGGTGCTGCTCTTGCTTTGGAGCTGAAAAGAAGACATCCTGATATATGCATCTTCGGCATGGGAGGCGATCATATGCGTGCCGCTGGTGTAGAGATTTTAACACCTCTAAATCCGGTTGTAGGACTTATCGAGGTGATAGGTCATCTTTCCGGAATTCTTCGCGCTCTTAAAGCTCTTAAACAAGCTGTCGTCAGTCGACGACCGGACCTGGTAGTACTTATAGACTATCCAGACTTCAACCTGAAGATTGCGGCGCATGCAAAAAAACTCGGCATAAAGGTGATGTATTACATAAGTCCTCAGGTATGGGCCTGGCGTAAGGGAAGGGTGAAAACCATAGCGTCGTTGATAGATGCTATGGCGGTTATTCTTCCATTTGAGCAGGAAATTTATGAACAGAAAGGGGTAAAGTGTGTTTATGTGGGACACCCTCTTATTGAAGAACTTGCTGAATTTTCTTTTCAAGTAAAATCAGACGAAGAAGGTAAAGATAAAAAAACTCATAAATTCCTGGGAATTAAACCAGACGATCAGGTGCTTGCCTTCTTGCCTGGAAGTCGGCGGGGCGAGGTCCAGCGTCATGTTGATCTGCTTCTGGATACTATTAAATTAATAAAAAAAGAATACCCGGATATTCAGATACTTGTGCCTATTGCAGCGACCTTGCAGACCGAGAGCAGGTTAAAGCTTGAGCGCTTGAAAAGTGTTGGCGCAACGCTTGTAGATGGACATGCCCGTGAAGTTCTTAGCATAGCTGATGTGGCTCTTGTTGCTTCTGGAACCGCATCTTTAGAATCTGCGCTGCTTGGAATTCCGACAGTGGTATTTTACAGACTTAAGGCATTTAGCTACTTAATTGCCAGGCTCATGGTCAGTATTCGCTATGCCTCGCTGGTAAATATTATTCTTGGGCGCGAAGTCATTCCTGAGTTCATTCAGGCTCAGGCCACGCCTGCTAATCTTAAAAAAGCTGTTTTGTCTCTACTTCATGATAATAACCGCAGAAATGAAATGCTTTCGGCATTTGAATCTGTAAAGAACGAGTTGCAGTTAAAAGGTGCCAGAGCCTCTGTTAATGCTGCTGATCTTGCAGAGGAGCTTGCGGCATGGTAGAGCTGTTAAAACTTGTAAAACCCTACTGGATTAGGGTTGTCGGCATCATCCTAAGCAGCCTGGTTGTTTCGGGTACAACCGCAGCCATGGCGTGGGCAATCAAGTATTACATAGATGACGTACTGATAAAAACTGATCCTTTTTTCAGTACTGTACTGCCATTTGTGTTTATTATGCTTTTTTTTGTGAAAGGTCTTTTTTCCTTTGCCCAGAGATACCTGTCTCTTGCGACAGGGGCAAAGATTATAATGGGTTTGAGAAAGAGTTTGTACGGGCACCTTATTACCATGCCGCTTGGTTTTTTTCACAAAAACCCCTCTGGTTCACTTATATCACGCATTCTAAACGATACGAATGTAATAAAAGGCAATCTTGTGGATGGTTCAAAGGGGCTGTTTGTTGAGGGATTTACAGTAGTAGCCTTGCTTGGTGTCGCATTCTGGCGAAGATGGGACCTAACTCTTCTAACTATTGTGGTGCTGCCTGCCGCCTTTTATGCTGTGAGTCGAATTTCAGCAAATGTTAAGGCTGTCTCCCACCGCGGCCAGAAGCGGATAGCGAATCTCACGGATGTTCTGACCGAAACCTTTGGTGCAATTAAAATCATAAAAGCGTTTCTCCTGGAAAGATTGCAGAGCGATGCGTTTGACCACGAAAACCGTAATTACTACAGGCTTGAACTTAAAAACGTCAGACTTATTGAGCTTGCGGCCCTTCTTATGGATGTTGTCGCCGGCATTGGGGTTGGTTTTGTTATATGGTACGGAGGACACCTTGCCCGCACCGGCCAGATGACTCCTGGAGATTTTACTTCGTACATTGCCGCTGTCATGCTGGTTTTTACTCCGATGAAGCGCCTTGCCATGGTAAGCACAAAACTTAATCAAGCCATGGCTGCCTACGAACGTATAACAGATCTACTGAAAAAACCACAGGAAGAAGACGGCGATATTGATTTGCCGGTTATTCGGGGAGAGCTTGTCTTTGAGGACGTTCATCTAAAGTATGACGGCAGTGATAACGAGGCTGTGGCAGGAATAGATCTGTCGGTTCGTGTTGGTGAGGTTGTAGCCCTTGTAGGCAGAAGCGGGGCTGGAAAAACATCTCTGGTGGATCTTATTCCGGGATTCTTCCGGCCAAGCAAAGGACGTATTTTGATTGATGGTAATGATATAGGAAAAGCAAGGGTTGAAACCCTCAGAAGACAGGTCGGCATAGTTAGCCAGGAAATTATTCTCTTTGACGATACTCTCAGAAACAATATTGCTTTTGGAGCCGGTAAGGCCGATTGTTCTTTTGAAAAGATACAGGAGGCTGCAAAGGCGGCCTATGCGCACGACTTCATCATGGAGCTTCCAGCCGGATATGATACACAAATAGGAGAGAGGGGTGTGATGCTTTCAGGAGGACAGAGGCAGAGAATATCCATAGCACGGGCAGTGCTTAAAAACCCTGCTATTTTGATACTTGATGAGGCCACCTCGGCTCTGGATACTGCGTCTGAAGCAGCCGTTCAGAAGGCTCTTGAAAATCTTATGCAAAACCGCACCACTTTTGTAATAGCACACCGGCTTTCAACGGTCAGAAGAGCGGACCGGATTGTGGTGATGGATCGGGGTAGAATCGTAGAAATGGGTACTCACGAAGAGCTTCTCGAACGTAGCGGTGTCTATGCAGAGCTTAACCGGATGCAGTTAAGATAAAAAAATTGTGACACTGGCAGAACTTATGTTAATTTAATCGCATAGGAATTTTCATGTTTATTATAATTCAGACATTATAAGCCTATAGTAATTTGATAAGTCCGATTAGTCTGATCGGTCTGATCTATTAATTTATTTGTCTGTAATAACTTTAGTGTGAGGTAAATATTTATGAGCAGTCAGGTTGAAAAAGCCGTAAGAAATGAGATAACTGAAGAAATCAGGCAGGTGGCCGGCGACGAAGCTCTGCCTGTGGAAACCGTACTTAGAAGAGTGGCCGAGGGCCGCATAATTATTCCTAATAACAAAAACCGTAAGACTAATGTGGTTGGAATCGGCAAAGGGCTTAAAACAAAGATAAACGCATCCATCGGTACCTCTACTTCCATAGCCGATGTGGAGATGGAGATAAAAAAAGCTAAAATCGCCGAAGAGGCGGGAGCCGATACACTGATGGATCTTTCAGTGGGTGGTGACATCGCGAATGTCAGAAAAAAAATAATGGACTCAATCAACCTTCCGGTAGGAACAGTGCCGCTATATGAGGCTTTTGCCTTGGCCATAGAGAAGTACGGCTCTGCTGTCGAGATGCCAGAGGAGCTTCTCTTTGAGATTATTGAGCAACAGTGTGAGGAGGGAGTTTCTTTCATGGCCATTCACTGCGGAATAAACCGTATGACCATAGAACGTCTTCGAAACCAGAATTACCGTTTTGGAGGGCTGGTGTCAAAGGGAGGATCTTACTTAACAGCTTGGATGCTTCATAATAACAAGGAAAACCCGCTTTACGAGCATTTTGACCGTGTAGCCGGTATTTTAAAAAAACATGATGTTGTGCTTTCTCTTGGAAATGGCTTTCGTGCAGGAGCAATCGGAGACTCCACCGATCGTGTACAGATCCAGGAGCTGATCATCAACTGCGAACTTGCAGATACCGGAAGAAAAATGGGTTGCCAGATGATGGTTGAAGGTCCCGGCCATATACCAATTGATGAAATAGAAGCGAACATTATAGTCCAAAAACGTATGTCTAACGAGGCACCGTTCTACATGCTGGGTCCTATTACCACAGACATTGCTCCAGGATACGATCATGTTACTGCTGCCATAGGTCAGGCGATATCCAGCTCTTTTGGAGCTGACTTTCTGTGCTACGTCACTCCGGCAGAACACGTGGGTCTGCCTTATCCAGAAGACGTACGTGAAGGGGTGATTACTGCTAGGATTGCAGCGCACGTGGGTGATATGGTTAAGTTTAAGGATAAAAGCCGCGACCTGGCCATGAGCAAGGCACGGCGCGATCTGAAGTGGAAGGAGCAGTTTGAGCTGGCTATTACTTCTGATAAAGCTCGGGAAGCCCGGGATAAAAGAGGTGGCGCGGATGAAGAACACTGTACAATGTGTGGCGAGTTCTGCGCGTCCAAGATTCTTAAAGGTGTGTTTGATACGGAACTGACTGAAGGTTGTAAAGCTTAGAAAGGTCACAGTCATCTGTATCTGGTTTTAAAGCTTGTTCTAAAGCATGATTCACAGTTTCGTGTTTCTTCTGCTTGGAGCCATATCTGCTCCAAATTCTATGCACATTTGATTCTTGCAATCGGTTAAAATAATATCTGAGATAGTTTTACGTCTGTCATGCTAAGGGCTTGTCCCAAAATAACTTAACGTTTTCGCATCTCATCTTCGGGCCGTCTTTGACTGTTCCTTAATCGCAAAATCTTCCAAGTTGAGCAAATTTCATACTGTAATTTGTTTCATGCTTGGAGGGCGCTATAGATTAACTATTAGGCCTCTTCCCCCTTTCTTAATATATCAAACAAAAGCGATCAATTCTGAACAATATTTCCTCTCCTATCTTTAGAAATATCTTTAGAAAAGGAAGAAGGGTTCAGAGTGGTAAGTGGTAGAGTAAATTTGTCCTGCTTTTGATGTCTAGTGTCTTAAAATTCCTGATTGTGTAACTTAAGTAGCAGAAGATAAATTCAATATGGGGTATATTTTATCTATGATTTGAGCAAGCCTCAAAATTAAATTTATTTTTAAAATTTTTTAAAAAAAGGAGAAAAGTTATGTCTCAGAAAAAGAATTCAGTGGTCTCAATTTTTAACACTCACACCGAGGCCGAAGATGCGGTCAGAGAGCTGCAAAAATCAGGGTTTGAAATGAATAAGCTATCTATTGTGGGCAAAGACTATCACACAGAGGAAAACGTGACAGGATATTACAATACAGGTGATCGCGTTAAGTACTGGGGTACATTTGGTGCGTTCTGGGGAGGATTGTGGGGATTTCTTTTTGGCTCGGCATTCTTTATTATTCCTGGCATAGGGCCTGTAGTAGTTGGAGGGCCACTGGTAACATGGATTGTCGGCGCCCTTGAAGGGGCGGCGGTTTTAGGAGGGCTGAGTGCTGTTGGTGCAGGGCTTTTCAGCATAGGGATACCAAAAGACAGTATTGTGAAATACGAGACATCTCTTAAGTCAAATAAGTTTTTGCTGCTCGTTCATGGAACTGCGGAAGAAGTAGAGCATGCACATAAGATACTTGAGACAACAAACGCGACAGAAACAACGGTTCATAACGGTTAAAATAAAAGGAGGTAAAAAGAGATGAAAAAAACAATGGGAAAATTTGCTGACTGGTTCATTGAGCATGATAAACGTATTATGGAGGCCCATCTTAAACAGGAAAAACACGCACTGAAGAAAGAACTGAATTTACTGGAAGATGAAAGGGATAGAATGCGAAGTTATCTGAATCGTGTTGATGCCCTGATCGAAAAAGAAGAAAATCTGAGAACCACGTTTATTGATACATCTGATATGGGTGGTCCACAAATGTGGAGTCAACTGGAAAGTAAGCTTGTAGAGTGGGAAAAACGTTTTGTTAAATTGTGGTCAAAGGAACCAAAGGACTACGTGGATACAGATCGTGAGTATATCGCAAGGGAACTTCCCTTGCTGGAGGCAGAAAAGAATGCAGTCGAAACAAGGTTGAGAAAGATACAGGAAATCATTGCCAAAACCTATGTTTTAGTGGATGACCTTAATGAAGATCTCTGTCAGGAGTTGTCCAAAGGGCACTCTTTAGCTGCTGTGGGTGAGGCGATAGTGGAGGAGTTTGGCCAGCGGTTGAAGAAGGTATATAGCCAAGGCAGGAAAAAAATACGAGGTTTTCTGGAGTCACATTACAATATTAATAAGGCTGAATCCAGGGATTTATTCTCCCTTCTGGAAGAAACAGGCACGCTCTGTTACCGGCTTGATCTTTCTGACAAAGATAAAGGAGCGCATCTGATGTACTATGAAATAGGTGAGTCTTCCTCCTATGTGGCTGATCCCGGTATAATTTACAAACTTGAGGGATGGTGGGAGGTCGTAGCATAGCTTTGAGCCAAATGAATGAAAAGTTAGGACTTAAAGAACTCGTTGCTATGGGTGTTGGTGGA
>CAYWZR010000124.1:0-7295 GCA_964462885.1 uncultured Nitrospirota bacterium | reverse complement strand
TTGCCACCAATGCCATGGCTGAATTGGAAGAAGACGCCCTTCTATTGCAACTTTCGGGTGATGAACAATTGATCAGTATCGCCACCGGCACACCACGTCCGGTATCCAAGGCTCCGGCAGTGGCCAGTGTGATTACCGCCGATGATATCCGCGCCAGTGGAGCCAAAACCGTGCTGGAAGCACTGGAACAAGTACCAGGCTTACATATTGGATTGTCAACTTTGCGTCGTATTAGTCCGGTATTTTCAATTCGAGGTATTCACACCGCGAATAGTCCTCAGACATTAATTCTCTTTAATGGACATGAAATACCCGATACATTCAATGGCAGCATTGCATCCAATCTGTATTTACCCGTAGAAAACATTGCGCGTATTGAAATCATCCGCGGCCCTGGTTCAGCCGTTTACGGAGCCGATGCTTTTGCCGGAGTAATCAACATAATTACCAAAACAGACGCTGACATCAATGGTCTCCAAACCGGAGTCCAGGCAGGCTCGTTTAATACCTGGAACCTCTGGGGACAATACGGCGGAGTATACAGCGGCTGGCATATCGCTGCCAGTGTTGAGTACGGCCATACTAACGGCGACCGTAACCGTATTATCGAGAATGACTTTCAGACAATACTAGACAACAAATTTAGAACCAACGCTTCGCTAGCACCGGGGCCGCTGGATACACGTTACGAAGCCCTGGTGAGCGGTCTGACTATCTCAAAAAACCACTGGCAACTTCAGTTTAATAGCTGGAATCAGGAAGACACCGGTCTAGGCCCCGGCACAGTCAACGCGCTTGATCCGACAGGCTATACAGAAAATGATCAATACCTGGTTAACATTAACTATAAGAATGATAGTTGGAATCCTGACTGGTCTTTTAACGTTAACACCAGTTATCTATATGTAAATTTCAAAACTAATTATGTGCTTTTTCCACCAAATACAATGTTACAGATTGGTAGTGACGGCAATTTGGATTTTTCCAACTCGACTAATACTGAGATAGTCAGATTTTCAGACGGGGTAATTGGCAAGCCAAGCGGTATTGCAGAAAGAACACAGTTTGATGTAACCAGTATCTATACCGGCATAAGATCGCATCGGTGGCGATTAAATGCCGGCATGAAATATGTTGAAATAAGAACAAAGGAAAGCAAAAATTTTGGCCCAGGTGTAATAAATGATGACACGGCCAGACCAATTGATGGAACTCTGACAGATGTGACCGGCACTCCATATATCTTTCACCCAGGAGCCAATCGCACAGTTATTTATGCCTCTATTCAAGACGAATGGAGCTTCGCACGTGACTGGTCACTTACAAGCGGTATTCGTTTTGATGATTACTCTGATGTCGGATCCAGTGTAAATCCACGCTTGTCTCTGGTCTGGAATACGCGCTATGATCTGACCAGTAAGCTGTTATATGGACGTGCTTTCCGCGCTCCTACATTTGGTGAATTAGAGACAATTAACAATCCCGTCATAAGTGGAAACCAGAACCTCAAGCCAGAGACAATAAACACGTTGGAACTAGCCTTTGATTACAAACCTCTTAACAAGCTAAACATACTCTTTAATCTGTTTTATTACAGCATTAATGGTCTAATTGATTTCGTTGATGATGGCGCGCCCGGTGGTACGGCTACAGCACAAAACAGCATTGACCAGAAGGCTAGCGGATTCGAACTGGAAGCCCACTGGCAGGTCAGCAGACCGTTACGTTTGTTCGGCAGCGTGGCAGTACAAAATGCTGAAGATGCAAATACAGGAGAACCAGTCGCCGATGCCCCTCGCAAGCAGTTACATATGGGCGGAAACTGGAGTATAAATCACCAGTGGTTCGGACAACTAGATGCATTTCGTATTATGGATCGTCCCCGTGCAGTCGGGGACACCAGGTCTGAGGTTGATGATTACACATGGGTGAATCTGACCATTAACGGCAAAGCTTTTTACATGGGGCTGGATGTCCAGCTTGCTGTGCGCAATCTTCTTAACATAAATGCACGAGAACCAGGCCCCACGGCTATTCCTAATGATTACCCGTTGGAAGGACGTAGTATTTATTTTGCTATTTCAAAAACGTTCTAGGCAAAACGCTTACCGGACATCGGGCTGGTACAGCCTCTTCTTGGTCACATGTCTGTTGCTAGTGGCTCAGACGGCCTTTGCCATCCACACCAGCCGGATAGCTGTGCTTTATCCTGAATCCGGCAACCGCGTTAATAAGTTGTACATGAGTATCATACTTGGAATGAAGGAGAAGGGGATTAACATCCAGTCCCGTAAGTTGACTGCTGAGACCTCTGCTGAAGATATCCAGAAGTGGCTGCATGATCAAGGCAGCAAAGCAGTTATTCTGCTCGGCAAACAGGGACAGAAGTTCAGCAAACAACTGGACGTAACTATTCCGGTGGTAACCGGGGCGCACGTAGGAGTGCAAGCGGATCGCTCGGCGGTCACGCTGGCGGCTGATCCACAACAGTTACTGCACCTGCTCAAACAACTACAACCAGGAATTCGACGTGTTTATGTTATCTATAACGAAGCGAACTCCGGCTGGTTGATTAAAAAAGCGCGCCGTGCCGCCAAACATGCCGGCATCAACCTGAATGCTATTGAGGTTGATTCTGTGCTGGCATCAGGGCAGGCTCTGAAACAGGTGATCAAGAAGGCAAAAACACAGCGCGATGCTATCTGGTTATCACTCGACCCTATCCTACCGATGAAGCCGCTGTTGCCAGAACTGCTTAAAACAGCCTGGGAAAACAATCTAATCATATTTAGCGGCAACCCATATCATGTGCAACAAGGCACTTTGTTTGCACTCTACCCAAACTACACAGAACTAGGCAGACAACTGGTTGAATTAGCATTAAGCAAGATTAAACAAAACGGCCACACAAGGCATGAGCCCAGCCGTTATCTAAACAGCGCTATTAACACACGAACGGCTTCTCATCTGGGCATTCAGGTGGAAAGCCCCAAGATTGCTTCTTTTAATCTGGTCTTCCCGGCAAGATAATCATGACAGACAGCCAACTGAAGAAGATCAGTTTTAAACGTCTCGTGCTGGGCATAACAGCTATCACCTTTGCCGTTCTAACTTTATTAATAGCCTTTATAAGTTCCTTTATCGCATCCAGTGAACTGGCAAACAAGTTTCATCAAGAAGGTGTACACCTAACCCGTAATCTAGCTGAAAACAGTGTTGCTCCGTTGCTCTACGACAGCCCGGCCAGCGCCGAAAATGTGCTTGATACCCTGGTGGATATCCAACAGGTCAGCGAAGTTAGTATTCTCACCAAATCTAAGAAACCCTTGCTAAGCCGTAAGGTAGACGGGCATATCAACTATGCATACCCGCATGTAACTCTCTCCGAACCCTTAAAGGTTAATGAAACCGAAGACGGTTGGTATTTTTCAGCACTGGTCACAACGCAAAAAACTAAGGGAAACAGCTCAAATGATTTGCTTGAATTGCTTGAGGACGAAGCTCCGCAAGAAATTCTTGGTTACGTGAACCTTGCCTTCAGCAAGGACACTATACATACCAGCCGCCGGAATATTTTTATTAATAATTTTCTTGTCTCGACCGGGGCAGCTCTGGTTCTGCTGTTTGCTATGTACCTGGTACTGCGAAACGTGACACGTCCACTGGAAAAACTATCGCAGTTGATGGAACAAGGGCAACATGGCAGGTACCAGGAAAACACATATATCGGTGGGCCAAAAGAAATCTTCGAAATATCTCTGACTTTTAACAACATGATTCAGGCTATCAGAGAGCGCGAACAAAACCTGTCTCTGACGCTGGACAGTATCGGCGACGCTGTTATTGTTACAGACGCCAGTGGGGACCTCACCCGCATGAATCCAGTTGCGGAAGCCTTGACCGGATGGTCTGCGTCAGAGGTCGTAGGCCACCAGCTATCAGAGGCCTTTAAGATTGTAAACGCACAGACCCGAGCTACGGTGCCAAACCCGGTCGAAAAAGTGTTGAGTACTGGCAAAATCGTCGGTTTAACCAACCACACACTACTTATCGGTAAAGACGGAAGTGAGTACCAGATTGCTGATAGCGCAGCCCCTATCAAGGACATCAACGGAGAGATTCTGGGGGCCATTCTGGTATTCCGGGATGTGACCCAGGCATACCAAACAGAAGAGGCTCTTCGTCGCTCACAGAAAATGGAGGCCATCGGTCGTCTCTCTGGCGGTATTGCCCATGACTTCAACAATCAACTGGGGGTGATAATCGGCTATCTGGATTTTTTAAGAAGTTATTCCATCAATGATGAAAAGCCACGACAGTGGGTGGAAACTGCCACCCGGGCTACCCTGCGTTGTATGGATCTAACCCGCCAATTGCTGGCATTTTCCCGCCGCCAGGTTAGGGAGAAAATCGTGGTTGATCTCAATGCTACGCTCAAAGAGCTGGAAACCATGACAGCACGTTCGCTTACCCCTGAGGTCGAAGTGAAGTATTTTTTGGACGATAATCTGTGGCAGACCGAGATCGATCCTGGTGAATTCCAGGATGCCATTTTGAACTTGGTAATTAACGCTCGCGATGCCATGCCAGACGGCGGTAAACTCATAATCGAGACTACCAACAAACACCTGGATGCGGACTTTGCCGCACTCAACCCTGGATTCAAAGCTGGAGACTATGTGCAGTTAGTACTAAGCGACACTGGGACAGGCATGAGCAAGAAAACCTTGGAACATGTCTTTGAACCATTTTTTACCACTAAGCCCGAAGGCAAAGGCACTGGACTCGGCATGGCGATGGTATACGGCTTTGTTAAACGCTACGGCGGCTACATAAAGATTTACTCAGAGCCAGGTATCGGAACTACAATGCGTCTGTATCTGCCACGTTCCACGGCTTCTAAATCCACCTTAATGAACAAGAGTAACTATGAGAGCAAATTGCCTACTGGCAACGAAAGAATTCTGATCGTTGACGATGAAGTCGATATGCTGCAACTGGCCGACCACTACCTGATGGAACTGGGTTACCACACTCGTACTGCCGAGAATGGTGTACAGGCTCTGGCAATACTGGCAGGAGGCGAGAAGTTCGACCTGTTATTCAGCGACGTGGTAATGCCTGGCGGGATGAATGGTTATGAATTGGCACAACAGGCGATGCAGCAACGGCCTAATCTTAAGGTACTTCTGACCTCTGGTTTCACATCAAAAACCATGGTAAACAGTGGTCTGGATCTGTTTCCCGCCCATCTTCTTAGTAAACCATATCGTAAAAACAATTTGGCACAACGGGTCCGGCGAATACTCGATGAGAAGTTGGAGCGCATAAGCAATCTAACCGGCTGCACTATCCTGGTTATTGATGATGAAGAGGATGTACGAGAACTGTTTAAACTAAACCTGGAAAGATTGAACTGCAAGACAATTTCTGCCAAGAATGGAGATGAAGCCATTGAACTCTACCGGCAATCTCTGAAAAACGGCAAAGCCATTGATCTTATTATTATGGATCTTACCCTTCCTGGCATGGGTGGAAAAGAGATTGCACAAAAAATACGAGAAATGGACCCGTATGCCAAAATGATCATCGCCAGCGGACATACAGAGGGGCCAGAGATGACACATTTTCGGGAATACGGTTTCAGCGGAGCACTTGAAAAAAAATTCAATAGGGACAAAATGAAACAGGTGCTCGAGCAGGTGTTGTCATCATCAATTGATGTATGAATAACTTATGAACAATCTATATAATGATTTCATGAACTTTTGTATTCTTATTTTTTAGCAAGTATGCTTTTTAAAATAGTTATAACATTAGCCCTGAAAGCATCAATATTATGATCAACCGAATGCGGATTTGTCATAATATTGCCAGCAATAACTAAGGTAGGAGTTTCCTCAACCTTGTATGACCTGGCCAAATTCAAGCCCTTCTGAACATCTGCGGTCTTTTCCCCTGCCCTGAGTTTGCGGCTAAAATCAGGCCCGAGACCTATTTCACTGCCAATCCCCTCAAGGACGTTTAAATCCGCAAGATTTCTCTTTTGAACCATTTGTGCATTAAAGAGGGCCTTCTTCATCTGTTCACCCTTGCCTGCCTCTTCTGCCAAAAGATAAGCTTCTCCTGGCTTGGATGAGCCGTGCTCCCCCCAGTAAATAGGAATAACTTTCCATATTATTTTTTTGGGGAAATTCCCCTTTATCACAGGAATAGATTTCTCAAAATCATAACAGGTGTGACAAGAAAAACTTAGAAATTCCAATACTTCAACAATTTTGCCATCAAATTTAAACTTATCCCCTTCTACTATAGTATAACTTCCCTGTATGGCAGGAGATGTCGTCTCACCAGCCTTACAAGAAAAAAGCAAGGGCAGCAAGGCGAATGACGTGAAAATCATAAATATTTTCTTATGGAACATTTTGTTTTATCCTCCGTACTTTTAAGTCAATGTTTAATTTTTTTAAGATAAGTTGGATAATTAAAATCAGGGTTACTGCTTGCTGTATGACAATTCAAACAGACAGACTCTGTCACAGGTTTCATGGGTCTGGAATAATCTGACAAGTGCTCTTTATTGAATCCATGACAGACTTCACATTGCACATTTGAAAGTCCCGGCGTTGTCTCAATACTTAAAAATCCCCCTTCTTCCCCAAATCCAACAGTGTGACATTTCAAACACTCAGGGTTTGCTGATTTGCCAGCTTGTTCAAGACTCGAAAATGCTCTTGCATGCCGTGTCTTCTCCCAGCTTTCAGCAAAGGGCTGATGACACTCCGCACACTTAGCCACACCAAGATACGTTGTTTCCGTCAAAGTCCTTTCCGCCTTTTTCAATAGCCCGGCAACCTTAATATCATAATCATTTAGAACATTACGAACTTTTTTATCCTCTATGATATCATTACCAAGAGCCTGCCATCTGTGTTTAAAGTCACTAATCTTTCCGGCACTATCGGTTTGAACGGTTAAAACACCCAGTTTTTTCCCCTTTGGATAGCCGGATACAATAATTGTACTATTTATTCTAATTGGGACATCAAGTATACCACCTGATGAACTAATTATCACATCCCATCCATTGATGTGCTTTGCCTCTGCAATTGAAAGGCTAGTAAGAAATATATTCAGCATACCTTTCTTATACCCACCGGGAACACTGCTTAATTTTACGTTAAATACCCCACGCTCTATTGCAAGCGATTGATTGTATGTGGGTAAATCAGAAACAACAGGAACGTTATTCTTGAAGCTATTGTTGCAGGCCTACCTGTTCTTATTTCGGGTGC
>CAYWZR010000123.1:0-7321 GCA_964462885.1 uncultured Nitrospirota bacterium | reverse complement strand
CAATTCAAAGCTGAGCGCGAAAAACGCAAGTTATTTTGTGACAAGCCCTAAGTTCGATATCAAAAATAAAAAGTTATTCAACATCAATGAGTTACCGCTTTTTAGTTTGATTTTAATAGCTCTCCAACCACCTCTTTAAAAAGGAAAAGATTCAGAGTGATAAGTGATGGAACAAACTTATCTTGGCTTTTTGCTGATATGTGTGACATTTCACTCCAGCGGTGTATATAATGTCAGATGGCTGGTTTTTTATCGTTAAGACTTCGTTTTACTTCAATTTTTCCGCTTCTTGTATTGCTTTTTGCACTGTTTTTTTGCTCTTCTTCGGAGGCGGATCTGCTGTCGCTCAGTATAAATTCCTCTGGGGTTCTGGAAGCGGCTGTTTCAGACATCCAGACCAAGGATACAAGAAGGTTTAAAAAGGGCGACTCTCTTTTTTGCCGCTGGAGACTGCCTGATATTGACTCGATCAAGTGGCCACTTAAAGCTCGCGGTATAGTTTATAAACGGGCCTATCGTAGGTGCAAAAAAACCGAAACAGATCTCATGCCGTATATGCCAAAGTTTTCGGGTGACGGCTCCCGCCTTATCTTCAACACCCGTACGCAGGGAGTGTGGGTTATGAACCGCCGCGGAAATTTTAACCGGATCCCCGGGTTTGAGCTGGTGGATACTTCTCCGAACATGATTGTCCGCTTACTGGTTCCAGTAAAAGAATCAAGAGAGTTTTTTGTGCTTCAGGCTTACAAGGATGAGTCATTTATAAGTATGTTATTTGATAGCTGGAAAAGTGATATAAGATGGATTCCTGACTTGATGTTTTTCAGGAATTCCTCGTTGATCATGTCCAGGGGAAACAGCAGGGTAGAAAGCCTTATAGCTGTATCCCAGGAAGATTTTATGTTGGCCGATGCGCTTGCCGGGGTTGAGGAGGAAGCCGCTCTTAAAAGTGCTGATTCCACAGAATCCGAAGCTGAGGCTTCGCTTCCAGGCGAAGAGTTTGCCGAAGGAGAGGAAGATCTAGAAATAGATTGGCCGTGGCTTGACTTGTCAAGGCTTGTGCAGGAAAAACTTCTTTTATTTAAGTCTATGCAAAGGGATGAAGAAGACGGCAAGACAGAACTCTACTTTATGCTAAACAGTAAGAGGATTGCTCGTTTAGTCCCTGGCGAGACAGAAATGACGCTGTATCCTGAGATCGACCCCTATGTTTTCCGTGATGGTATATCTCATAGTGATTCCAGGGCGGTGTTTCGTTTGCTTGATCAAGCAACAGCAATCGTCCTTGGAAAAAAGGGATTGTTTAGGGTTGATTTGATGACCGGCCATCATGAAATGGCCGCTGAGATTCCATGGCAACGTATTAAGTATTTATATGGTGAGCTTGCTTTATCGCCGGATCACCGGTACGCGGCTTTTCGCGCCTGGACTACTGCTCAGCGCCAGGAGATATTCCTGGTTGAGCTTGCAACAGGCAGGGTGAGTGATGTTGTTAAGGGAGAGATGGACTTGCGGTTTATTCCGGGGCAGAATAGCGAAGCCCGTTTAAACCCCAGTGTATTTAACTTCACACCTGATGGTATGGCTCTTGTTACTCTTTGGAGAGTGCTGGATGGCCAGGAGATGCGTGTTTATCGTCTGTTAAATGGTGCCTTGGCTCCGGTTCCACCAAAGATAGAACCGGAGGAAGACGAAGAAAATGCCGCTGTTCATGCTGCAAGCGTGGACAAGAAAATCAATTAAATGTTTTAATTTATTAAGTTGTTAATGAGCAGTTACATGAGCTGATGGTGGTTATTTTTTCATGAAGACAACAGTTGCCAAGACTTCCCCGAGCCCTTCCGTATACGATTCTGAGGTGATCGGTGCACGAATCGATGATATTGTTACGGATATTCTCGAGAATATAATAATCCATTCTAGAACATCCTTCTCAAACGACGAAATCATCAGTTTTCGAGACAAGCTAAACCACACAGTGGATTTTGTTAAGCGAGCTCACGAAGGGCAGTTCAGACGAAGCGGAGAGCCTTACGTCTTTCATCCATTATCCGTTGCTCTTGATGTCTCTGCCAATCACATGGTGGATTTTGTTTCCCTTTTCGGCTGTCTTCTGCACGACGTAATGGAGGACACTCATGTTACCGATCAAGACATTCTTGAAAACTTCGGACAGGATGTTCTGAACGTGGTGGATGGAATGACGAAGATCAAGAACAAGAAGATGGAGTCTTTTGACAAATTTTTCAGTTTTTCCCTAAAACATCCAAGAATTCTGTATATCAAGATTTTCGACCGTCTTCACAACATGAAAACCATAGGTAGCCTGCCAATAAAGAAGCAGCAACGCATTGCCGGGGAAACCCTTAACATCTTTTTCAAGATCTGTATACGCCTCTCATTGATGGACATCGCAGACGAGATGGAGCTTCTTTGTAATCAGGTACTCCAGCCGGCAAAAGTATCACGCTATGCAGAACGAGTCAAAGAGCTGAAAGATACTCTGCGCCCTGGTTTTGATGAAATTGAAGAGAAAATATGGAATCTGGCCAGGGAAAAGGAACTTCCGCTTCTTTCGCTTGAGGAGTACTGGAAGCCTTTTGTAAATCACTATAACTACGACAGAATGATTGCAGCAGACGCCTTTAGACTGCGAGTAATCATGAAAGATAGATACGCTGCCTATACGATGATGGGGGTTATTAATGAGCACTTCTCCCATGTGAGAAGTTCAATATACGATTATATTTCAGTGCCCCGCTATAATAATCACCGCAGCCTCCGCTTTGAAATACTACACCACGGCATCAAGATCCCCATGTCAATTACAACGAAAGAATATCATGTATTTAACAGAAAGGGGATGCTCACATATGGCTTCAGTGAAGATGCGGCCAAGAATATGGTCTATATGCGACATCTGGAGACTTATCTTAAGGAAGATGGTGATTTTAAGGATATTCAACGTGTATTTGCATATCACAATCCTGAAGAGATTACGGTCATCTCCGAAGATGGCGTTCCGTGTGATATGGAAAAGGTTTCCACTGCCCTGGATTTTGTGTTCAAGGTAGATCCAGAGTTAGGCTTGAGGGCGGTTAGCGCTGTAATAGACGGCACACCTGTTCCTATTGAAACCAGGCTCACGGATGGTGACCAGATAAGCATTAACAGCGCTCCTGAACCTGTTATCACCTCGGCGTCGCTCGACAAGTGTATAACCTACCGTTCCAAGCAAATTGTTACTAAATATTTAAACGATCGGGCCAGAGTCGCTGCCGCAGGATACGCTAGGAGTTTTCTTGAGCGGACCCTGTTTCGTTACCAGGTGGACCTGGATGAGTTCTGGAGGCGTTTTAAGCAGCGTTATAACGAAAACGAACAGATCGAAAAATTCATAGGGATTTTGGAGGACAAGAACCGGTGTGATGTCTTAATTCTTGATTTACGTCTTATTACAAAGAAGCGAATCCAGGATATAAGAACGATGGAAATCAACTTTCTTAACAGAATGATAGGTGCATGGTTCTCCAACCGCCCTCGATCTCAGTTTCTGCGGGTACCATACTTAGACTTTCCGGTGGGGCACTGCCCCTTCTGCATCCCGGTGCTTAAAGACTCTTGTGTCGGTGTGTTTGAAAACAACAGGCTGGTTATACACCGAAGTAGTTGCCGGTTGGTCCAAAAGATTTCACCAGAAAAATTCTTTCCCCTTAAATGGAAATCTCAAGTTCAGGTGAAGGTCTTGGTCTCTATGGAGATTCTGGCTTCAGATGAATATGGTATGGGCAACAGAATCACATCCGCCTTTCGTAAGACACATCTGAATATGGTGGAGCTTATGGGTAGAAGTGTACAAGATACAATGGTTTTTGATGTGAAGGTAGAAGAAACCACCGCGGATAAAATTTCTCATGTTCTTGAGAAGTTGAGAGAGATAAAAGCGGTCAGGGAAATAAGGTTGGAGTAAAGGCATTCTCCTTACCTTAATATGCAGGTTTTCTCCCCCTATCTATGATGTCTTTTTAAGCAGCCTCAAACCGTTAAATATAACCAGAAGTGACGCTCCCATGTCGGCTGCGATGGCCATCCACAGGGTGGCCAGCCCGGCCATGGCCAAAACAATAAACAAAACCTTTAAACCTAATGCAAAGATGATGTTCTGCTTTATGATGAAAAGGGTCTTTTTTGAGTGGCTAATGATCCAGGCAAGTTTTGACAGATCATCGGACATTAGGGCTATATCTGCTGTTTCAATAGCGGCATCTGTTCCAACAGCTCCCATGGCAATGCCGAGAGTTGATGCAGCCATGGCTGGAGCGTCGTTTACGCCATCACCTATCATGGCGGTTTTACCAAAGGTGTTTGTCAATTCCGCAACTGCTTTTACCTTGTCTTCAGGCAGAAGTTCCGCCATGAAATCATCAACTCCAGTGGCCGCAGCTACAGCACTGGCTGTCTGAAGATTATCACCGGTAAGCATAACCACCTTTTCCACACCCTCTTTTTTAATCGCTTTTACAACATCTGAAGCCTCTTTACGAATTGTATCAGCAACACTGATAAGACCACAGATTTGAGTTTCGTTCCAGACAGCCACCAGTGAGTGTCCTGCGTCTTCCATCTCTGTCGCTATTTTATGAAACTCTTCATTTTCCATCCCGGTTTCTTCTATAAACCGGTGGCTTCCAATTCGGAACTTTACACCATTAATGATTCCTTCGGCGCCTTTTCCCTGTATGATTTTAAAATCATCGGATGTGGTATACGTTACGTTCATGAGTTCGGCTTTTTTTAGTATGGCTCCTGCAATCGGATGAGTGCTGTGCGCCTCCAAGGCTGCTGCCATAGAAAGCAGCTCGCTCTCTGAATGGTTGTTTAATGTAATTATTTTTTGTACTTCAGGTCTGCCGTAGGTGAGAGTGCCGGTTTTATCCAAAGCAACTGCCTTGATACCTGCAGGAGCCTCAAGAAAGGTTCCGCCTTTTATCAGAACTCCGGCCTTTGCGGCAGAGGCAAGTCCGGCTACAATGCTGACCGGTGTTGAGATGACCAGGGCACAGGGACAGGCGATAACCAGAATGACAAGGGCTTCGTAAAACCATTCGCTCCACTGTTCTGCAAAAAACAGGGGTGGAACTACAGCAATAAATACTGCCAGAACCATCATGGCAGGAGTGTAAATTTTTGCGAATTTTTCTACCCATTGCTCGCTGGGCGCCCGCCTGGACTGAGCCTCTTCCACCATATGAATAATCCTGGCCAGTGTGGTATCGGATGCCGGTTTTGTCGATTTAAATTCAAAGGCGCCTCCGCCGTTGATTGTTCCGGCAAAGACATTGTCTCCGGGAGATTTGGCGACAGGAACGGATTCTCCTGTTATCGGTGCCTGGTTAATATGTGTGTTGCCCTTGGTCAAAACTCCATCTAATGGTATTTTTTCTCCTGGTCGTACAATCACTGTAACGCCAACAGGCATGTTTTCGACAGGCATTTCAAGAATATCACCGCCTTCAGAGCTTATATATCTTGCTGTCTGGGGAGTCAGTTCCATCAGTGCCTGTATGGCCTTGCGTGCCCGACCAACGCTCCAGGATTCCAGAAGCAGTGCTACTGAAAAAAGAAAAGTAACAGCGGCAGCCTCGAACCATTCCCCTATGGCAACTGCACCGATAACAGCGATGGCCATAAGGAAATTCATATCAGGCCTGAACTTACGGGCTGCAAATAGTGCTTTTGGCGCAATGAACCAGCCCCCGCATAGGATTGCCGCAAGGTAGAGGATAATTGTGTAAAAGGAAAAGTTGTGCGATGTAAATGCCTTTATAAAACTTCCTTCACTAAAGAGGCGGGTCAAGAAAGCAGCTGTTATGAAAAAACCACTGGCTACGGACATGAGTAAACGTCCATAATGCTGCCATATTCCATCTCTACCGGGTTGAGACTTTTTACCCCATGGTATGGCCTTCATTCCGGTTTTTGCTACAGCTTTAACAATTGTGTCCTCACTTATCGCATCACTCTGTAACAAAACCGTCATCTTCCCGTTTACTACATCAAAGACAAGGTGTTCATGGCTGCCCACCAGAGGACCTACTTCCCGCTTAAGGGTAGATACTTCTTCTACACAGTCCATACCGATGATTTTAAATGATATTTTTTGTTTCATTAATATTAATTTTGTTGAACCTGGTTGATGGATGAATACCTAATTCAGATAAAATCTAAAAAAAAATAGGTTACAATTCTTCTACATGTCTTAACCCTTCATCAAAGAGATTTTTTATATGATCATCGTCCAGAGAGTAATAAACCATTTTTCCTCTTTTTCTGTATTTTACTATCCTCATATTTCTCAACACCCGTAGTTGATGCGATATCGCAGATTTAGTTGCTTTTAAAAGATTGACTATATCGCAGACACAGAGTTCTTCCTGCGACAGGGCAAAGACGATCTTAATTCTTGTCGGATCACCAAGCACCTTGAAGGTTTCGGAAATAAGTTTAATTGTTTCACTGGACTTCATCTTTCTCTTGACAGAGTCGACTTTTTCTTTATCAACAAAATTAATCTTACATGTATCTATTGTAGTCTGTTTTTTCATGGTTATTGAGTATCTATTATGAAGTCCTTTAAGTGTAGTACAGTTGAACACTTGTTCAACTGTATCATCTTGTCATACTTATTGTCAACCTATCAAATCTTTGAATTTGAATACGACATTCATCAAGTTAGACAATAAATCATTCATATAAGGGCTTGTCACAAAATAACTTGCGTTTTTCGCGCTCAGCTTTGAATTGGATTTGCCTGGTCCGATTGAGCAAAACCGAAGGAATAGCAGGGCTATTTTGAGGATTTTGCGATTAAGAAACAGTCAAAGACGGCCCGAAGATGAGATGCGAAAACGTTAAGTTATTTTGGGACAAGCCCTAAGTGCCTGCCAGCTACTACACAAAACGAATTATAGATTTTTTATAAGTGCAATATTGTTACATTTCATCGATAAAATTTTTAAGAGGTTTGAAAGTAAGGGAAAACCTTAAGGTCTATAGGGTAATTGCCGATAATGATAGTATCGCATTATTTGAAATAGAAAAATAGAAAATTGGTGTCGTTTAAGTAATAACAGGAATGAAGGTCATAATCTTCCGTAACTAATAATGATGTATTTACACTAGTTAGACTCTGTCCATAAATTCAGTCTCTCTATCTGTCATTCCGGCAGTCCTTAAGCCGGAATCCAGTTTTTTCAGTGAGTCCTAGATGCCAGATTAAAGACTTCGGGCATGACAAAAATAAAAAAAGGCAATTTATGGA
>CAYWZR010000122.1:0-7327 GCA_964462885.1 uncultured Nitrospirota bacterium | reverse complement strand
GGTTCTGTGGCTCGGAGGATAGCCATATGCCATCAAAACAGCCTCCTTGCTCATACCTCCTGCTATGTTACCAATTTTGATATTTCTTTTTTCATCCTCTGAAAATTTTTGAAACAGCCCGCCCTCTCTCATAGGATTTTGCTCTGAAAAATACTGGTCAAAATAGTCCCATTCGGTAATCTCCCTGTTCATGTGTTTTCTCAAAAATATAATAGTAAAAGCTTCTCCAGACTTATCAGAGATAAATTGAATTTTTTTCCTGTTGACTCTTTTTATTGTCACTTTTGTTCCGATGGGAAGAAGTGTGCCACGATGATAATTTGTCGAGAAAATCTTAGACGGATGTTCATAGAATATATTTGCCATTGTATAAAAGGTTTTTCCTTTGATTTGTCTTTTTGCATGGGCATAAGAGACAGTAAAAGTCAGCAACATAAATAATGAAATAAATAGAGCTGCATATTTTTGTTTATTTCGCATGAAGAACCTCCTTGAAAAAAGTTTTAAATTTATTTTTTCTTAAGCCGAACTATCATTTTTTTATCCATGCAATTATATCTTGTGCATGAGATTCTTTCAATATTGGCATCAGTAGTTTCCTTCATAATCTTCAGACCATGCGGATTATCCATAACGGGGTTAGCGTAAAAGGTCTGGTTTCTGAGCATCAATGCTCCGGCAGCACAATTAAAAGCACTGCCTATCATCATGCTCCCGACTACGGGAGAATAAGCCGCAATTGGAACTTCGGGAGACATATGCGAAACATACACAGATTCATCAGATAGCATTCCGTCAGTGTCTATGATAGCCAAATCAGGCCGTATGTCGTCGTGGTCGTAAATAACACCTTCTATTTCACAAAATGAATTTTTCGAACAGGTATTGCTTACAAGAAAAAAAACAGCACCCTCTCCAGGCATAGCGTAAGTCGGTTTTAGATTAAAAGGTTTTAGCTGTCCGTCTGTTGCAGGAGTCAGTTTTGTATCATAAATATACCTGAGCACCTCACCATATTGATCGACTGCTCCTACAAGCACATTGTCGCATCTATTTTCTTTTAACCAAAGCTGGGCTAATTGTAAGGCGTTTTGGAAAGAATGAAGAAATTGAGTTACGGTTAGGGTTGGACCCTGGATGTTAAAGGTCTCTGCTATATAAGAAGCAGCAGCGTTATGAACGGAGTTTGAGAAGGTAGTCGGAGAGACACTCCCATCGCCGTAGTCGATTATATCGTCAAGAAACTTAAATGTTGTTACATGAGGGCCAAAAGCTGTGGCAACAACAACACCAGTTCTATTTCCTTCAACACTTTCAAAACTTCCAATCCCACTGTTTGCTATGGCATCTGAGGCGGCAAGAACTGACATCTTGCTGAATTTGTCAGAGCGACGTATTTTTCTTAGAAAATTTTTATCCTTTTTATTCTTAATAGCTTCGAGATCTACCTGGTACGCCGAAATTCCATCAGAAGGCAATCTATGCCATGGCTCCTTAAGAGCCCGCTCAAATTGCTCAATGCCTCTCCCACCTGAAAAAATTATTCCTATCCCAAGAACATACATGTTTTATATCCTTAGCGCAAAAACAAGAGCCGAATTATTTCCTCCAAAGGCAAGAGAAGTAGACATGGCATAATGGGTATCAATACTTGTTTTTTCTGTTACAGGGGAAAATCCTATCTCATCGTCAATGTTTTTGAAGCCTGCGTTTCCGGGTATCCAGCCTTCTTTTAGCCCCGCAGCCGTATAAACAGCCTCAATGCCTCCGGCAGCCCCAAGAGTATGTCCAGTAAAACCTTTTGTAGAAAGCATCTTCAATTCCTTTCCAAACAGTTCTTTTAGCGCTTTACCCTCAACCCTGTCGTTATCCTTTGTAGCTGTGCCGTGCGCATTGATAAAACCGATCTCTTGTTGTTTGGTTTCTGCCTCTGAAAGAGCCCTTATTATGGCTCTTTTCAAGCCTGTGCCCTCAGGATGGGGTGCAGTCAGATGATAGGCGTCTGCTGAAGAACCGTAGCCGCAAAGCTGTAAGCAGGTTTTACTCCCTCTTCTTCGCGCTGAAGCTTCGGTTTCAAGTACCATCGCCCCGGCTCCTTCTCCAAGATTCAATCCCTTGCGGTCTCTGTCAAATGGAGTACATGGTGATTGGCTTACAACACCCAGAGACCCAAACCCGCATAGTGGAACGTTGTTTAATTCATCTGCACCGCCTGCAATTGCAATATCGCAAAGCCCACCCTTAAGCCAGGAAAGTGCAATTCCAATGGCATCTGTACCAGATGAGCAAGCATTAACCACGGTTAATGTAGGTCCGCTGATACTGAATTTTCTTATTATAAAATCCGCAAGATTTCCCTCAAGATACTTGTCCACAGGTCTCATAAAAGCAGATCCTGTTTTGCGATAGGTTTTGTAAAATTCAATATCATTAAGCTGGCTTGCAACTGTTGTTCCCATGCAAACACCAACACGATAGTCTTTGATATTATCAAGCCCTGCATCCTTCAATGCTTCATCCACAGCACAAAGAGCGAGACTTAATGTTCTGCTGTCTTCAATATAGAATTTTTTCTGTATTTCCTTGACTTCAAATACAGGATATGCAAGAGGTGTGCTGAACAACGTTACATCAGAGCAGTTTCTCTGTCCTAATCCCATAGACTTAAGAGAGTCCCCGAGGTTTTTGCCAGAAGCAGATATTGTGCCCATACCTGTTATAAGTACATTATCATCTTTCATGTCTGGCTATATGGGGTAAACTTAGAACTCGTACTAAAAACGCCAAGTTGTTTTAAGCAAGCCTTAAACAGTTTTATCTTTTGTATTCTCATATACGTAATTGGACAAGGTCTCGATGGAGTGGAAGATCTCTCTTCCTTTCTCCAAGTCTTGGACCTCAATGTCGAAATTTCTCTGTAAAAGAACAACAATCTCAACCGCATCAAGAGAATCAAGTCCTAATCCCTCGCCAAATAAAACATCCTCGTCCTTTATTTCCTCTGGTGTTATATCCTCAAGTGAAAGCTCTTTTACAAGAAGTTCCTTCAACTTTTTTCTGATCGCTGCCAATTGTTCATTGTTCTCCGGCATTTCAGACTCCTTATAATTTATTTTTAGTTCATCAAGTTCTGATTATCTTTTTTCATATTTTTTATATTATTTTCCTGATCTTCCTGTTTCCATATATCATGAAATACAAACCATTGAAAGGGATACTTTTTAACAAAGTCTTCAAGAATAATCGCAAACTCTTGTACCCACCCTTTAAGATCTTCTTGCTTCTTGTCCTTTGACGAATACTGGGGTTCAATGACATTTGAGAAGTCAACCAGGTACTTATTGGTTGCGACCTTTGCAGATAATAAAACTACTACCGGACATCCTACAGAAGCTGCAATGCTGAATGCACCATAGGGAAAATGCACGCGTCCGCCCAAAAAATCCACCTCAGCAGTATTTGCATTATAGCTTCGGTCTGCCATTATCGAGACAAGTTCACCCCGGTTTATTGCATTTATACTCTCTACAACTCCGCCGAGAAACCCTTCTGAGGATATCACCTTTATTTTACTGTTTTCACTATCTATGTTAAGCGCATCTTTTACCGCATCATTATCTTCAGGACGCATTAAAAGGTGAACCATCTTATCCATTTTTTCCAGGGCAGTCATCGTAACCTGCCAGTTGCCAACATGAGCGGTTAAAAGAATAAGGCCCTTATCTGATTTTTCTAAAAGCCGACTTATTTTATCATACCCTAAAAGTTGCATGTCAAAACTTCCATGCCCTGAAATAATATAATAGCGGTCTATGAGGCATTTTCCCTGATTGATAAACAACCTATATACCCCGAGTGTTCCACTCCACAGGTTGTGTCCCTTAAAGCGCTTCTTAATGTACGCCATTGCGGCAGAGACTGCTGTACGATCGAAGATCAAGTAATAAAGGCATACAAAGTACAGTAATCCGTAAGCGGCAGAGAGGCCAAACAGGGCCGTGGCAACCCTGAAGAACCAGAAACCTAGTTTATTCCCTCTCTTTTTCGAAATCATTATGCCTTATTTGTTTGAGTCCATTTTTCTCCTTTGCTCTGTTTAAAGCATTAGCAAAAAAGAAAAAAACTACCCACGCAATTACTGCCCCAATAGGTGCAACAACTAAGCTGCCTAGGAACCACTCTATCAGGCGATCGGAAAATTCGGCAAATACCGTAGCAAACGATATATCGGTAAGCCAACGTCCGTTTCTCATAAAATACCCAATCTCAATACAGAGGGCCGGGACAAACGGAGGCATGCAGATATGCTGGACATTAATAGCAACGAACTTGTTAAGGTTGAGCCGTGTTGCTACATATAAGATTACGGCTGTATGGATAAAAAGAAGAGGAAGTACCGCAAAAAAAATTCCTATGGCAGCGGATGTTGCCAAACCTTCAGGAGTTGAATGTTCTTTCAGAAGGGTCTTTATAACTTTTCTAGGATGAAGCAGCAATTTCAGGTCGAATTTTTCTTTTGGAATAAGCCGTTTGTGGGGTATTGGCAGTAGGCGTCTTCCTATAAGCATTGAGTGAACAAGAGAGATGCGCAGATTATCCATAAACGGCCTGAAGTGAGAAACTCGTTCTTCTTGTGGAGGATATTTTACCTCTACATCAAAGGTCCTTAAGTTAATCCCGGCCCAGGCAAACTTAGCCAGAACTTCGGCTTCAAAATCATAATTCTTTCCGCGAAAATTCAAACTATTTAAATACCTTACAGGATAGGCACGAAAACCACTCTGGCAGTCATCGACTTGAACTCCTGTTTCGACCCTTAACCAGAAGTTGGCGAATCTCCTGCCGAAACGGCTTTTTCCCGGAACATTGTCGGTATCGAAATCTCTACATCCAACAAACAGGTCACTTTTATGCTTCAATATCAAAGGAATTAACTTTCTGATATCCTCTGGATTATGCTGGCCATCCGCATCAATGGTAACCATGTAAATGCCGCCACATTTCTCTATATAACGCGATGCGGTTAGTATAGCCTGTCCTTTACCAAGATTCTCTGTGTGCCTTAAAACCTTAACGTTCAGTCCTGATAGGTGAGTTGAAACATTCAGATCAGTACTTCCATCATCAACAACCACAATATTTTTAAGTACGGCAAGACTACCCTCAACTACACCTCTCAATGTATCTTTGTTGTTATAGACTGGAATTGCGCACCAGATTTTATCTTCGCTTAAAGTGTAGTTGTTATGCACCTGCTACAACTTTCTCCTTTTTCTCCTTGGATTTCTTTTTTGATATAAGCAAATCCCACATGGGGCCGGAATATCCCATTTTATGAAGAAGTCTCAGCTTATCATCCAGTGATTCTGGCGGGAAAATACAGTTGGTTAAGCCGGAAAACGCCTCACTAAGTATATCCTCCAGCCACTTTTCATCTATATTGGGAGATATATAATACCTGGGGTCAAGAAGTCCATCCTCAGGGGAAATGATATTCTCCTTCAGTGCAAGTTTAGCAAGAGGAGTATCTGGAAGAATTCTAATTCCCATATATATAAAATGAACACATTTATCCATTCTTTTAATGTTATCAATTCCCTCAAGAACCGTCTCTTTGGTTTCTTCCGGCCCACCGAACATGTAAAAATGGGCCAGCGCAACTTTGTGTTTTACAAGCAGATCGCTGAACTTTTCGATGTCGGAGAAGGTAAAGCTTTTGCCCATAGCTTTTAAGGTGGTATCACAAGCCGCATCTGAACCTACCTCGGCAGAGGCAAGGCCTGTCTCCTTCATAAGTTCCAACGTTCTGTCGTCCAAACCTACAGGTTTAAAAAAAGCCGTCCATGGCACTGAAACCTTGCGCCTTTTCATTTCCTTGATTACTTCAAGATAGGATCCTCTATCATCGTTAAAAACTGAATCAGTAAAGAATAAGTACTTTATCTTGTGTCGTTCTCGAAGAAACTCTATGTCGTCCACTACCTCGGAAGGATCTCTCAAACGTATTGAGTTTCCCTCAAGAACCGGGTATGTACAATAAGCGCACTTGTACGGACATCCGCGTTTTGTCTGTACCGAGGCTATATTGACCTTTTTCTTGTAAAAACTAAGAAGGTCATTGTCGTACAGGGCTGAAGGTATAAGCTTGCCTTCAAGTCTTCTTTCCGGCCCCAATAGTCTATGTTCCGGGAATATTCCCTTTTCTGCATTGTTAACAAAATCAACCATGAGCGACTCACCCTCGCCGATGATTCCATAATCTGCACCTGTTTCGTTCAATATCAGCTCTGGAATCAGGGAGAATCCAGCTCCTCCGAGCATCACTCTTGCGTCTGAAATATTTCTTATTTCTTCAACAATCTTCCGGACGATTCCGATATATCTCTGTTCGTTAAGAAAATTTACATTATCAATATTACGTATAGAGATTCCCACAACCTTGGGATTAAAGCCCGAAACCTCCTCCATTAGTGCCTCAAATGAGGACCCCTTTTGAAGAAAATCGAGTTGCCGTACTTCATGGCCTGCTTTATCAAGAGCTGAGGCCACCATGCTCAAACCAAGTGGATATACCAAATATGGCGAGGCTGCTGTGTTTGATGATATCATCAACACTTTCATCTCAGGATTCCTTTAGATTCATTTTCTTTTTTTAAATTGCCCCATTTATTTCTGTTTAACTTTCGCTTTCTGTATGTGCCATCCGCCTTTTCCTTCTCTATCACTTTTGTTAAAAGTTTTGCCATTTTCAATTCCTGGCTACAGTCGTAGTAAAAATTTTGCCAGGCGTAGTCAAACATTTCCTGCAACTTGTCCACGCTCATCTTAGCAGGCTTGAAGACAACCTCACCGCAGGTATATTTTTTCCAGTTATTGTGGAGGATGCGGCCTTCATCTTCGAATTTTTTTCTAATAGGAGTGTGAGGGAAAGGAGTGAGTACTGTAAATTCTGCCAAGTCGAGTTCTACCTCAAGAAGGAAATCTACGAGTCTTTTTATCGAATCCTCGTCGTGGTCATCAATTCCAAGTATAATTGTACCTTCAACACCAATGCCTCTATCCTTGAGTCGTTTGATCCTGTTTCTTATTACGTCAGATGTGTCAAAAACTGCCTGATATACGTACCAGCAACCCGCCTCTGCAGCAAGGTCGAGAATCTCATCATTGTCTTTAATCGGATGGGAAATCCATTTTCTCTTTAAAGGTATTAGGGCTTTGAAGAGTTCCTTTTCCCACTCGTCGTCTTGTGCCATAGAGTTATCTACAAAGAACAAGCGGTTATTTTTGATACCTTCCAGTTCCTCTATTACGTTTTCAATCGGCCTGG
>CAYWZR010000121.1:0-7466 GCA_964462885.1 uncultured Nitrospirota bacterium | reverse complement strand
TGTTCAGGCAACGTTTTTGACACCTACTCGGTTGTGCAGGGAGTCGATGAGTTTGTGCCTGTGGATGTCTACATCCCCGGCTGTCCGCCAAGGCCGGAAGCCCTGATTGAAGGACTCGGCAAGCTACAGGAGAAAATCAGGGGAGAGGAACACCGGTGGGGCCGTTGGAAATAGCAGAACGTATAAAGGAAGCTTTTCCTGATGAAGTAATAGACTTTAGAGAATTTCGAAGCCAAGTTACTGTAAGGCTTAAAAAAGACAGAATAGCCGATATATGCAGGTATCTTCACGACGACCCAGGTATGAGCTTTGACTACCCAACCGCTCTGTGCGGAGTGGACAACCTGGGGCGCAACAGACCGCGTTTTGAGGTTGTGTACAACCTTTACTCAACTACACATCGCCACCGCATTATACTTAAGGCACAAGTGCCGGAATCCGACCCTACTATTGATACAGTCACTTGCATATGGGCTGGAATGAACTGGCATGAGAGGGAAACCTACGACATGTTTGGCATAACCTTCAAAGGTCACCCTGATCTACGCCGGATACTAATGCCTGAAGACTGGGAGGGGCATCCTTTAAGAAAAGACTATCCCCTGAAAGGTCCTGAAAAAGAGTGGCGGGGCTACAAAAACGTTAAGGAAAAGAACCGCAGGTTCAGGGAGTTTCAGTGGAAACAGTAGCCAGCCCTCTCGAAACCAGAACACTCACCGTCAGCATGGGGCCGCAGCATCCGGCCACGCACGGTGTCCTCAGGCTGGTTCTTGAACTTGACGGCGAGACAGTAGTCGAATGTACTCCCCACGTGGGCTATCTTCATCGTGGTATAGAAAAACTCTCTGAACACCGAACCTACCTACAAATAATTCCACTCACAGACAGGCTCGACTATATCTCTTCTATGTCCAATAACATCGGCTATTGCTTGGCTGTTGAAAAGCTTCTGGGCATTGAGGCTCCGGCGCGTGCCAAGTTTATCCGAACCATGGCCGGTGAGATGTCAAGGATATCGAGTCACTTGCTCTGGCTGGCTACGCACGCTCTTGATATAGGCGCAATGACTGTCTTTCTTTATACGTTCCGTGAAAGAGAAACAATACTCGGTCTTTTTGAGCGTCTCTGCGGCGCGCGCCTTACTGTTAGCTATCCAAGAATAGGCGGCGTAAGAAATGATATCCCTGACCAGGAGTGGTTAGAAGAACTCAAACGTTTCACTGATGAATTTCCAGGTAGAATCAAGGAATACGAAACACTTATAAACCAGAATCGTATCTGGCTTAAACGGACAAAAGGCATAGGAGTTATCGATAAAGAGGAAGCGATTAACCGAGGCCTATCCGGCGCAACTCTGCGGGGATCAGGAATAGACTACGATGTAAGAAAATACATGCCCTACGATGCCTACGACCAAGTGGAGTTCGAAGTGCCTGTAGGGAAAGCCGGTGATGTCTACGACAGATACCGTTGCAGAATGATCGAACTGGAACAGGCCAATAAAATAATCCAACAGTGTATTGACAAAATGCCGGCAGGGCCAATTCTTGCAAAAGAAATGAAGGCCATTCTTCCGGCAAAGGAAGATGTTTTAAGCGACATGGAACATCTTATTCACCACTTCGTGCTTGTATCAGAAGGACCAAAAACACCGATAGGGGAACTATACGTCTCTACCGAAGTGCCTAAAGGGGAACTCGGGTTTTATATCGTAAGCGACGGTACAGGCAAACCCTACAGAATGCATGTTCGGTCGCCGTCTTTTGTCCATGCTTCTGTACTTGGTCGACTGAGCAAAGGGCATATGGTAGCGGACGTGATAGCTAACATAGGAACCATTGACATAGTGCTTGGAGAGTGTGACCGGTGAAAAAAGACGTTGTACAAAATGAGGATGAAAGTCTCTTAAGCCCAGGTGCTTTAAGAGATCGTTATCCGACAGTGCAGTCTACTCTTCTTCCTGCTCTTTACCAAGCCCAAAAGCGCTTTGGCTGGCTTAGCCTTGAAGCATTGGAGGAGGTATCAAAAGAGCTGGAGGTTCCAAGGGCGACTGTTCGCAGTGTGGCGACTTTTTATTCTATGTATAAAAATCGTCCCATGGGTCGGCATGTGATACAGATATGTACAAACGTCTCTTGTATGATATTTGGCGCAGAGCGGCTGGTGGATATCATTAAAAAACACTACGGCGTAGAGACCGGAGGAACAAGCGCTGACAATCGTTTTTCGTTAATAATAATGGAGTGTATCGGCGCTTGCGGCACAGCGCCGGCCATGCTGGTAAATACTGATTTTCACGAAAATCTTACAGAAGAAACTATAATCAAAATTCTGGATGAATATAAATAGATTAGGGACGAACCTGTTTGTTCGTTCATGTGTGTGTCAGAAAATAATTAAGAAAATAATTAAGAAAATAAAATAGTGGAAAAAAAACTG
The DNA here is from genome assembly GCA_964462885.1 of uncultured Nitrospirota bacterium. Taxonomy (GTDB): domain Bacteria; phylum Nitrospirota; class Thermodesulfovibrionia; order SZUA-242; family SZUA-242; genus JALUUO01. The sequence goes on along the minus strand of CAYWZR010000121.1, from coordinate 5,027 downwards.
TTAGTTAACATAGATGATCCGCGGTCTGTCGAGCTGGATTTTTACGAACAACACGGAGGTTATGAAAGTCTCCGCAAAGCTCTTCCAATGGAGCCGGGTGCGATCATAGAAACTGTAAAGAAGGCGAATCTTCGCGGACGGGGTGGCGCTGGTTTTCCGACTGGTATGAAGTGGACGTTTGCCTCTGGAGATCCGAAGTTTCCCAAGTATCTCGTATGTAACGCGGACGAAGGTGAGCCAGGCACATTCAAGGACCGGCCCATTCTTGAGAAAAACCCGCATCTTTTGGTTGAAGGTATGGCGATTTCAGCACATGCGCTTAAATCAGATTACGGCTATATCTACCTTCGGGGCGAGTATCCACAAGCCAAGATAATACTTGAGCAGGCCATTGACCAGGCTTATGAAAAAAACTATCTTGGCGACGATGTAATGGGAAGCGGAAAAAAGTTTCACCTCTCTGTCCACGTAGGTGCGGGCGCATATATCTGCGGTGAAGAAACCGCGCTTATCGAATCTCTGGAGGGCAAAAGGGGGCAGCCCCGGCTTAAACCTCCTTTTCCTGTGAGTGTAGGTGCCTGGGCTTTGCCAACTATTGTAAACAATGTAGAAACTCTCTCTAATCTTCCGCTGCTCATTCGCATAGGGCCAGAGGAGTATGCAAGCATCGGTTCACCCGAATGTCCGGGACCAAAGCTTTACTCTGTAAGCGGACACGTTGAACGGCCCGGGGTTCTGGAATTGCCAATGGGAACCTCTCTTAAAGAGATTATTTATGAACATTGCGGCGGAATAAAAGATGGTAAAACTCTGAAAGCGGTTATACCTGGAGGTATATCAACACCAGTGCTTCCGCCTGATAAGATCGACTGTCCTATGGATTTTGTAAATATGCCAAAGCACGGCAGTATGCTGGGCTCAGGCGCTGTGATTGTGATGGATGAATCTGTCTGTATGGTGAAGGTTTGTCTTCGGGCGATTAAGTTTTTTGAACACGAATCCTGTGGTAAGTGTACTCCGTGTAAAGAAGGCACAAGATGGCTTCGTCGAATCCTGGCTCGTATTGAGCAAGGAGATGGCCGTGACGGAGATATAGACCTTCTTGTTTCAGTTGCGAGTAACATTGCAGGAAAAACGTTCTGTCCACTTGGCGATGGCACAGCCTCAGTGATACAGAATTTTATCAATCATTTTAGAGCCGAGTTCGAAAACGACATAACAGGCAAAGGATGCCCTTTCTGATTTTTTTAATTTTTAATTTTTAATTTTTTTTAAATACTTTTAACAATGATAAAGATCACCATAAACGATAAGGAAATCGAACTCGAGCAGCCTGGAACCATACTGGAAGCGGCAAGAGGAGCGGGCATAAAAATCCCTACGCTCTGCCACCACGACTGGCTCAAAATGTACGGCGGCTGCCGACTCTGCCTGGTCGAGATCGAAAAGATGCCACGCCTTCAACCTGCCTGCTCCTTTATGGTTAGCGATGGAATGGTGGTTACAACCGAAAGCGAGCAGATTTCCGCTGTCCGGCGCAGCATACTTGAGTTCTTACTTATCAACCATCCCCTGGACTGCCCTTTCTGCGATAAGTCTGGAGAGTGCGAACTTCAAGATGCGGTTTACATGTACGGGCCAAGTAGCGGGCGTTTTAAAGAGCCCAAGATCAAGCATCCTGAAAACAACATTGACCCTGTGCTTGCAAGAAACATGGAGCGGTGCATAGCCTGCACACGTTGCGTTCGTATGTGCGAGGATATTCAGGGAGCATACGCCATTGCTATGACCAACCGGGGAGATCGCACTTTAATGGAACCATTCTCCGGAGATCGTTTTGACTGTGAGTACTGTGGTAACTGTCTCACGGTTTGCCCTGTTGGTTCGATCCTTGCCCGTCCTTCTAAATCAAGCTATCGGCCATGGCAGATGGACGATAACATAACTACTGTTTGCGGTTACTGCGGGGTGGGTTGTCTGCTCGAACTACAGGTGCGGGACGAAGAGATAAAAAAAATTATACCGGTAGAAGACTCTGCACTGCGCAGTTCTTTAGAGCGCTTTGGGCCTGAGGCCATAGGTAAAAATCCAGATAGAAATAGTCTAAACCGCGGGCTTCTCTGCGCTCTGGGCCGCTTTGGCTATGAATACGTCGCGAGCAATGAACGTCTAACCTTGCCCATGGTGCGAAAAGGTGGAAAGTTAGTTGAAACATCCTGGGATGAAGCACTGGATGTTGCAGCGTTAAAATTTAACGAAATCAAAAAATCCAATGGCAGCTCAGCCTTGGCTGGTATAGCTTCGCCCCGGTGTACAAACGAAGACAATTACGTATTTCAAAAATTCATGCGTGGAGTTTTGGGAACAAACAATATTGACTCTACGGCAAGACTGGGCTTTGCCGGAGCTCAAGCCTATTTGGAAAGCCTGAGAGGGCAGGGCATTACGGCAAATCCGATTGCAGAACTAGAAAATGCCGATGTTGTATTTGTCGTGGGCGGAGATCCTACAGTGCTAACACCTGTTCTTGGTCTACAGATCCGGGCAGCCGCCAAAAAGGGAGCAAAGATCATAACCCTGGGTCCGGCGCCCGGTCTTGATCGGTGCCATCCGACAAAAATTATTCCGAACCTTTTTACCGAAAACAAAATATTGGAAAGGCTTTCAGCTCTTCTGCTTTTAAAGAAAGAAATGAAGGGTGAACTTCCGGCTCTTGAAGAACAACTTAAAGCAATGGCTGCCGCCGTCTCAGCAGAGGAAGCAAAGTTAGCAAAGATTACTGGTATTGCTGAGGCTGATATTGTGAAAGTTGCTGATATCATTGCCGCCTCTGAGTCTCTTGCCGTGGTTATCGGCAACGACATAATTCAGCGGGCTGAGGGGTACTGCGGACTCTTTTTCCTTGCGGGTATTTCTTACTTGGCCGCAGGCCGTATTTTCCTTCTTTCCGCTCGTCCCAACGAACAAGGCCTCATTGACATGGGATGTCTGCCAGATACCCTGCCGGGCGGGCTTCCAATTTCTGTTCTTGGATTCAGAGAAAAGTACGAAGAAACATGCGGGCTTCCGGCACCGCCTGATGATGGACTTACCCTGTTTCAAATGTTTCAGTCTATTAGCGAAGGACAAATAAAAGGACTCTACGTGATGGGCGAAAACCCGGCTTTAAATTTACCTAACTGGCCGAACTGTCCAAGCGGAGATACCCTGAAATCAAAGATAGAAAATCTGGATTTTTTGGTTGTACAGGATATTTTTCTTACAGAAACAGCCGCTATGGCCGATGTGGTTTTCCCCGCGCTTTCATGGGCCGAGCGCGAAGGTTCTTATACTAATCTCGAGCATAGAATTCAGATGCTGCGCCGCAGTGTAAAAAACAGACAGGTCAAGAATGACTGGCAGATTATAGCCGAAATATCAGACCGTATGGGTATGGGTACTGCAATGAAGTTCTCCTCGGCAGCGGATATCATGGCCGAAATAGTTCGAGTCTCTCCTGTACACCGGGACCTGCGTTATCCTGACATCGAAAAAGGAACAATGCTCTGTTTGACTTATAAAGGTGAGTCCTCAAGGAGCGAAGTCAGTGGTGTCGTTCATGGAGACATGCTTAAAAATGTAACCAAAACATCTGACCGGCACAAAGAAAATGGTAAAAAAGAAAAGCAGGAAAATTTTACCTTGCTTGTGGAGCATTCTCTTTTTTACTCTGGAATTACAAGCCGTAAAGCATCTGCTTTATCACGGCTGCGCCCGGAAGCTACACTCAAGATGCACCCGGAAGACGCGGCAGCCTCCGGCATAGTTAATGGCGGACGTGTCAAGGTATCATCGCTAAGCGGTAAAGAGACACTTGATATTGACACTGTTTTTGACAGTTCAGTGCCCCGTGGGACAATCAAACTTCCGGGATACCTGGAAGGCTGTGGAGCTTTCAGCCTGATCACCAATCTGCCGGTTGATCCTGTAACAAAAGCCCCGGCTTTTGAAGAGTGTAGAGTACTTGTAGAAGCGATTTAGTCTTTTAATTTAATTTTTTATCGGTCTGAGCAGACTGATTGGTCTGATTGAGGCAACATTTTAGGCAATATTTTAGGTAACGAGGAAAACTGAGGAAAACTTAAGGAAAACTGCTGACAATGGAAACTGCCGGTAGTACCGAGACTATGCTGACTTTGATAATTATACTCATAAAGATAGCTGTTGTGATTTCTATCGCTCTGCTTCATGTGGCATATGCCAGCTATTTCGAGCGCAAGGTAATCGGACATATGCAGGTACGCATGGGACCTATGGAGGTCGGGTGGCACGGCTTGCTGCAACCGATTGCCGATGGTGTGAAACTTTTATTTAAAGAGGATATTATTCCGGCCAATGCAGACAGGTACGTCTTCATGATAGCCCCGATGATATGCTTTTTCGGAGCTATGAGCTCCATTGTAGTAGTGCCTTTTTTCGGCAGCTTTCAGATCGGCTCTTACACTGTGGGCGGCTCATTAGCCAACCTTAATATAGGGCTCCTGTTTGTACTAGCTATGTCGTCGCTTGGGGCATACGGCGTAATATTGTCTGGATGGGCATCGAACTCGAAGTATGCGTTTTTGGGCAGCTTGCGCTCCGCTGCACAGGTAATAAGCTATGAGGTTGCAATGGGACTTTCCCTGATCGGCGTAATTATGCTTTCCGGCTCGCTGAACCTTTCTGATATTGTCAATGCACAAGCTTCAGCATGGCCTGTGGGCTGGTATGCTGTGCCCCAGTTTCTGGGGTTCGCGATCTTCTGTATAGCAGCCCTTGCTGAAACCAACCGTACACCTTTTGATCTTCCAGAGGCGGAAAGTGAATTGGTTGCAGGCTACTTTACCGAATATTCGGGTTTCCGGTTCGCCTTATTTTTTATGGCCGAATACATGGGTATGCTTATAATGGCAGCTGTGGGTGTGTCTTGCTTTCTAGGCGGATGGAATCCGGTTCCCGGACTCGGCTGGATTTTTCCGCCAGGGGTGTGGTGGTTTTTGGTTAAGATT
>CAYWZR010000120.1:0-7483 GCA_964462885.1 uncultured Nitrospirota bacterium | reverse complement strand
GAGTCCATTATAAACAATATTTTTCAAGAGTTATAATGAAAAATAAGAATAATCCAGGGTAAACTTCAGTTTAAACAAACAAAGGACTAAAAGATAAAAATCTTTTAGTCCTTTGTTTGTTGGTTTAAAAAATTCCTAGCTCTTCTGAATATAAAGTTCCCAAGTGCCTTTGGCATCATCCTTTACAGCTTCGAAAGCATAGCCTTGCTTCTCGGAGTACTTCGGAATAGAATCCTCTGCTGAAGCAGGAGCATCACAGAGTACCTTTAGTAGGTTACCTGATTCCATCTTTTCAAGCTTCTTCTTTGTAAGAAGCAGCGGGTAAGGACAGACTCTTCCCATAACGTCGAGAGTCTCGGTTGGTTCTATAGATTTAAGATCCGCCATTTTATTCCTCCTTAATCTTTTGGTTTAAATATAATTTATTCGGTACTAGAAAAACAGAAGCTGATCAGAAGCTTCCATCTCTTTCTGTATCTCACTGAAAGGCACTATCTCGATAGACACATCGGCGCCCAAAGCACTACCATCAGCCATGCGGCTGGAATCTATACCACGAGCTTCAAGGTCTTCCTTACATACCAAAACTCTCAAATCTATAAGCAAGGTCATCTGGACGTGGTTTTCGGTGCTTGAAATTCCATAATGATCCATGGATTTCTGATTGTTTAAGGCATTGAAAACGCCATCACCCACAAAAGCGATAGTGGGCAGTACTGTTTCTCCGTCTTCAAGATAAATTTCCGCTGTCTGGCTGGCCAGTGCATGAGTAAGGGCCAGTTTCGGGTTCTCGCTTTTATAAGGAGGCCTCTGTACCACAAATAATTGTTTTAATTCTTTTGCTTCTGCCATCTTACTCACCTCCTATATGCAAAATTTTATCACTTTTTGCGCACTTGGCAAGATACCAGTCCATGCTATGCCTCTGCCAATTTTCCATAGTATCATCTTTTTTGTAACCACGTGACTCAGCACAAGCCTCACATGCGCAAAACTCTACGCCATCTGTTAGCAGGCTTTCAACGGGTTTGCTCAGGCTTGAATAATCCTTAAAAGCTCTCTGACCTTTTTTCGACAGCATAGTTGCATTACCGGAAACCCAAACATTAACATTATGCCCTTTTTTCTTGGCCGCCTCTGCAAGTTTAATGGTAAAATCAAGATTCATAGAACCTACTAATGATGAAAAAACACCTATTGTAAGTGTTGCCATAATCATTCCCTCCTATAACCAAACAAATTTGTCATGTTCATCCATAATCAGATCAACAAGACCGTCGTAGTTAACTGGCTTAACTTTCGAGTCAACCAGATCAGCCGATGTGAATCCACGGGATTCCAAGTCCTCAGTAAGAACGTAAAAATCCGCTGCCTTATCCAACACTTTAGAAACATTGCCATTTTCTTTGATCACTGCATGATAGATCCCGTTACCTGCGAGAACCACGCTCAGTTTATCTGCCTGAAGCCGTTCAAAGGTATCCTCGGTTCTCTTCGATTCAGTGAGGATTACACCTAGTTTCATTATCCCACCTCCGAAATATTTTTATTCACAACTTAACTACAAATAGTGGCAAATTTTATAAGAAATCTCTGGACTTTGTCAAGAAAACGAGGTATGGCGATGGAACGACTGGTGCAGGTTTAGAAAAAATATCTATTTTTTGGGCATGTGCACAGCCATTCCATGCACGTCTTCGCATGCCTCCATAACGCCTTCGGCAAGGGTAGGGTGGGCATGTATAGTCTCGGCGATATGTTTTGCAGTAACTCCCATTTGCATTGCCAGAGCTGCTTCATGCACAAGGTCGGAAGCGTGCGGTCCTATAATATGAACTCCAAGAATTTTGTCTGTTGCAGCCTCTGCAATCACTTTGATCATACCTGCAATTTCGCCCATGGCATGTGCTTTGCCAAGAGCCCTGAACTGAAAACGACCTATTTTTACATCAATGCCCTTTTCTTCGCACTGATGCTCGCGAAGTCCCACGGAGCCGATTTCAGGATGAGTAAATATGGCTGCCGGCACTACGTCATAGCTCATTTTAGCGTCATGTCCCATGATATTGTCAATAGCCACAAGACCCTGCTTTGATGCTACATGGGCAAGCATAATATTGCCTGTTACATCTCCGATGGCGTATATGTCGTCCACGTTGGTTTGCATCCTCTCATCCACCGGGATCTCACCGCGTCCGCCGAGTTTTACTCCAACCTCGGCCAAACCCAGGTTCTCGCTGTTAACCGCTCTGCCGATGGAGACGAGCATTTTTTGTCCCTCAATCGTTTTTCCATCCGAGAGAAAGGCTTTGACACCGGTTTCTGTTACCTCGACTTTTTCAGTTTTTATATTTTTAAGGAGCTTAATTTTCTTTTTCTTCAACTCTCTTTCAAGAATTTCAGACATCTCTGTGTCTTCGGTGAAAACAGCCCTGGGCATCATTTCGACCATTGTCACGTCTGTTCCTAGTTCCTTGTAGATAAATGCAAACTCACAACCTATAACACCCGCTCCTACTATCAAAAGACTTTTAGGCACACTCTGAAGGCTAAGAGCTTCATCGCTTGAAATTATTTTTTCACCATCAAATGGAAAAACGGGTATCTGTGCAGGTCTTGACCCGGTTGCGATAATAATTGCGTCTGCTTCCAGCTCTTGTATCTCCCCATTTTTCAAGGTAAGCTCGACTTTTTTGCCTGGTATCAGACGTCCGCGTCCCTCAAGAAGTTTAACCCCCCAGCTTTTAAAAAGACCTCGAATCCCTTTAACCTGCGTGGCCACTACCTTGTCTTTTCGGGCCATGATTTTATCCAGCTTAGCCGTAACTTCGCCGGATATCTCCAGACCATAATCTGCGGCCTTTTTTATTTTACTGAGAGCTTCGGTGGATGCAAGTAGAGCTTTGGTTGGAATACAGCCTCTATTTAGGCAGGTACCGCCTACCTCATCAGTTTCTATAACCGTAACATCCGCGCCCATCTGGGCCGCTCGTATAGCAGCTACATAACCACCTGGACCAGCACCTATAACAATAATTTTCATAATCTAAACTAGGATTCCTGTTACTTAGATTCTTCTTTAATAAATTTCTCGTACTCTGTAGAGGTCATAAGATCACTACCGGAACTGCTGTCAGTAAGCTCTATTACAGCTACCCAACCCTTGGAGTACGGATCTTCGTTTACGATTTCCGGAGCATCGTTAAGTTCATCGTTAACCTCAACAACCGTGCCGTTTACCGGGCTGATTATTGACGATGTTGCCTTTGTGGACTCTATCTCGCCAAGGTCTTCTCCAGCCTGCACAGAGGTTCCTGTCTCCGGGATTTCGATATAAACAATTTCGCCCAAAGACTCTTGTGCGTAGTCAGAGATACCAACTGTTGCCTTGTTGTCTAAAATGCGAGCCCAAGTATGCTCTTTATGGTACTTTAGATCTTCCGGATTCATGCAGCCCTCCTTAAAAACATGTTATTTATTGCCTGAAAATATTAATAGGCGTATCGTTATTTGTCAAGAGCAGTAATCAAAATTTGTCAAAAATTTCAATTATGGCTGAATATTTTCCGTGCTAAAGTTGTCATAAATAGAGTTTTTATTTACACGTGTGTCTGAAGCCAAAACACTATTTAGAGTTTGTTTATAAATTCAGTCTCTCTATCTGTCATTCCGGCAGTTCTTAAGGCGGAATTCAGTCTTTTCAATGAGTTCTGGATGCCAGGTTAAAGACTTCGGGCATGACAAAAGTAAAAAAAGGCAATTTATGGGCAGACTCTATATTAATACGCTTCAGTCTTATCCCTAAATACCTGAGCCAGACACTATTTATTTTTTACAGAGTTGAACTTTTCCGCGTATTCCAGCACTGCCCATATGAAAGCTGAATGACTCCATGTTAGCGGGGAAACAGAAAGAGGAGAACCGTTTACAGGATGCACCTGCTCTGCAAGCACACCAGATGGAAGCGCGTTCTTTGCACACCATTCAAGGTAAGGCAGGGCTTCATGGAGTTCCTTAAGATTTTCGGCTCGAGCAATAAAATACTCCCCTAACCAGAGTGTTGATATAAACCATGGGTTGCTTGGGATATTATTTGACCTATCATTATCTCGTTGATAAGTATCATTTTGATATCGGGCACAACCTCCAACAGGAGAATTAAGCCATAATTGCCGGCGTATGGCCTCCACTGTTTCGATCATCCTCGGATCTTTGGGTGAAAATACTCCCAGAGTTATAAGCCCCAAAAGGCTGATGTCGATTACTTCGTCGAGTTCATAGCCTTTGCTGCTCCGATAACCTGAGCGGGCATATCTCTTTAAATCAGTGTGATACAGGTGCTTAGCAATCCCTTCCTTCATTTGGTTTGCCACTTTGTCGTATGTCCCGGCTAATGAAGTATCTTGAAAGAGCCTTGCAAAATTAGCCGCAGCTCTGAGTCCGGCAATTACTGCTGATACAGTAAAGGCGTGCACCCCGTAACGCTCTTCCCAAAGATCAAAGCAGGGGAGAGGCAGCAGGGTCTCTGGATCACGATGCGATACAAGAAAGTCGGCTGATTTTTTTATAAGCTTTTTGTAGAGTGGCCTAATGAATTCGATGTCTCTTGAGCCTTCGTAGTGTATCCAGAGTGCCCAAAGAACCAGAGCCGTCGAATCCTCTTGTATGGGCAGTACCTCTTTACCCTCCACCAACCAGGCGTGCCAATTGCTGGCCAGCGAACCATCCGGATTGTAATGCTGAAAGAGGTATCCTTCTTCTGATAAAACCTGGGCGCTGAAATCAAAGAATTTTCTGCAGACGTTAAAGTATCCGGCCTTTGCAAGGGCAGCAGCGACAAAAGCCCCATCGCGGCCCCACATGTAAGAATAAGTATCTTTACCAAAACGTATGATATCCGAGTCATTTGCGGCAATGATTGCTCCACGGTTGTCAATCTGAGTTCTCAAGATTAGGAGACTTCGATTGAAAATATCGGTAATAGTTTTGGGCAGATCTCCAAAATGCCTGGGTTCTTTTTGAACCCAAGCTTTCCAGTAATTAGATGTATGATTGATTAATTCTGCCGGAGTTTTATCTAAAACTGCTTGGTTGAGTTCAGCTACTTCATGATATTGCATTCCAGCAGCCACCCAGTAAAAGGCAGTTGCTTTTCCGCTTGCTGGCACCTGCAAGTGTATTGCAATTGTGGAGTTGGCAGATCCCCAAGCAACAGGGTGTCCGCTTAATACACCGTCTTCAGAATCTTTCCACGTACCCTCTTTATCCTCCTTCTCTTTGATTCCGCAAGCAAAATATTTAACACCAGCTTCATTTGCAACTCCTGAACAATTGACGAGAAAATATCTATTGGCTTTGTAATGGATTATGGAACGGGTTCTTGGATCAAAGTAAGCCGTGTCTCCTATATCATTGCCATAGAGGTGAAAGTCATGGGAAAAAAATAACCTTACTTGACGACTCTTATCTCCCAGGTTTTTCACCTCGACCTTTTTTATATATATGTTCAAATCCAAGTCAACTGCGTCACTACAGCGAAGTTCCAGAGACAAAGCTTCGTTTTTCAGTAAGACATCAGTCACAAGGCTGTTATCATGGTATCTCAGATCTTTTTTCCATTCCGGACCCATCCAGGAGCAGCGTCCATCCACCCACACCCCGAACCGAAATGGATGTCCTTTGGAATGGTTCTCTTGGCCTATTAACGGGAAATATATATCCCGAATTCGGTACTCCGAGTCAAAGTTAAACAGGAGGTTGCCGTTGCTTACTGGAATATCTTTAGGCATAATTTAATAGTCCAATCACGAGGCCATGTTGCCATGGGGGATGAGTTTTAAGAAGTTATTGACCGGTAGCCTGGTATATCTAGCGAGTGTTTTTTTATACTCGTAATCACAAAGTATCTGCTGGTATAGCTCTGAATATTTTAAAGCCATGCTTGTCATAGAAAAATGATTCTGCACATGTCTCCGGCATTCATAGGGATCAATGCTGTCTAGACGATCCACTGCCCCAATCATATCATCCAGAGAATTCACCACAAATCCTGTTTTACCGTCCACCACAATTTCCGGAACAGCTCCTTTTTTGAATGCCAGAATTGGTGTGCCACATGCCATTGACTCGATCAGAACCAGTCCAAATGGCTCTCCCCAGGCAATAGGAAACAATGTGGCACGTGCATGCCGGTACCACTGTTTCTTTTGCTCTCTGGCAAGTTCTCCGATATATATGATCTGTTTGTCGCAGTCCAGTAAAGGTTTTATTACATTTTCATAATAGTTTTTATCAACAGGATGTTTGTTAATGTTCACAAAGAGATCGATGGAAGGCTTCAGGCTTTCGAAAAAAATTTTATCAGAGGGTTTATTCTGAACACAACCAGCAATGATAAGTTTAGAGCCGGTTTTTTTCGCAACTTCTATGGCCTTTTCTTGTCCCTTGACAGAGGTTATCCTGCCTATAATGAATAAATAACTGTCTCTGCCCGGCTTGTCTTTAAAGGGCCAGTCTCGCATTTCAATTCCATGATGGATAGTTTTAATATTTGCCAAGCCTTTATGCTGCTGTTTTTGGTATTCGCTTATTGCGACGAAGTGCATTGAGGGATTATGCATTGTATTAAAACGTTGATATTCTCCTTTTTTATTAAGGCAACTGTCTTTTGCCTGCACATGAAGAGTCATCACAATCGGCAGGGGCATACGGAAGAAACCGTTATAAATATAATCAAGCCATCCGTGCATGTGTATGATATTAATATCTCCTCTCTTTGCCCTTTTCAATGCTTTTAAAAGATGCATTTTAATTGCGTTTATTTGCTGAGGAGCGCTTTCATGTACATAGCCACCAAGGCTTTTTCGGACAGTGATGTATTGTTCTCCTGTGACACGGGAATCGGCGGAACATGCAACGATAGACCTATGACCTAAAGACCGAAGTCCTTTATCAATATTATAAATAACATTTTCTATTGGAGCGTAACCGATATCCTGTTTGATCGGTTTGTTTATTGTTGCTACTTGTAATACTGTCAACCTTTTACGCCTTTTATTTGTTATCATGGTAGACTTCTCCTGGTAAATCTGCAACTATTGTTTTATTATTTCTCAATACTCAGTATACCACTAATATACGGTCAGGACAGTTAGTACAACTTAGAAAACGAAAATTTTTAGAAAATTTCTCAAAAAAATAATGAAACATTTTTCGAAACATTTTTCAAAACATTTTGAAATAGACGGTATGGAATGAAATTAAAAGATCATTAATGTTATATTACTAGCTCTAACTACCTGTAATCGCTCAATACTTCAATAAAAAATTTCCAAGGAGGACAATATGGCAAAAAAGTACGTCTATTTTTTTGGTAACAAAAAAGCCGAAGGAAAAGGAGACATGAAAGATCTTCTTGGCGGCAAGGGCGCCGGTTTGGCAGAAATGACAAATCTGGGGATTCCGGTACCCTCTGGTTTTACCA
>CAYWZR010000119.1:0-7499 GCA_964462885.1 uncultured Nitrospirota bacterium | reverse complement strand
CTACCTGGACTATAACTTCCAGGAGCGTATGCGTCACGACCCCATAGAGCTTGTACATAATTATAAAAAAACAGAGGATGTAGAAGTCGCTGGAATTATAGTGGCAGCTCTCTCATACGGTAAAGTATCTCTTTTTAAACCCGTGGCCGCGCGAATACTCGAACTTATGGGGAATTCGCCTGCAATCTATCTCTCTTCGCTGGATATAGAGAGCGTCCGTAAAATTTTTTCTACTAACTCTATTCGTTACAGGTTTAGTCGAGAAAATGATATTCTGGCTTTCCTTTGGGCTCTTGCAAGCGTGCTTGAGAAATTTGGTTCGCTAAAGGCTCTTTTCTTTGCCGGTTTGTCAGAAAAAGATGATAATATCGGACCAGCTATTGGCTTTGCCATGCAGGAACTAAGGCAAACAGATCTCACTCCTGTTTACGGGAAAAATATTAAACCTCCCGGTTTTCTACACATGATACCCACAACCGATTCGGGTGGTGCTTGTAAGAGAATGGCGCTTTACCTTAGATGGATGGTTCGTGAGAAAGATATTGATTTTGGTATTTGGAAAGAAATGGGAAGTCACAGACTTGTAATTCCTCTTGACACGCATATCGCCAGAATATCCAGATGCCTCGGCTTAACTGTCAGAAAAAGCAGGGACTGGAAAATGGCTGTTGAAATCACCAAGTCTCTTAAAAAATTCTCTAAAATGGATCCGCTCAAGTATGATTTCGCCCTTTGTCATCATGGCATTTCTGGCCGCTGCCCATCACGACCAGACATAAAAGTCTGCAAACACTGTGCTCTTAGTTGGCTTGCGCAAAAATCCTGATCATTTATCTAGCCCTAAATTTAGGCCGCAAGAAAAGATAATGTTTGTCGAGCCTGGATTAACTGCTTATTGTGGTTGGGAGATTGAAACTAAACTTTGTTTTTGTGAAGCAGCTCTTTAATTCCTTCCACTATATCAACCGTTGGTTTCCAGTTAAGAACCTTTTGAATTCTGGAAATATCGGCAAGTGTTACATCTGCATCTCCTTGGCGTCTGGCCTCAAATACCTGTTTTTTAAGAATTAGATCGGCTAATTCCTTAACAGAAATATTAGTTCCGCTTCCTACGTTAAGGACCATGCCGGAGGCGCTGCTGTAATAAGCGGCGATGTTAGCTTCGACAACATCGCGGACGTGTACGAAATCACGCCTTTGAGAACCCTCTCCATGAATGGTAAGCGGTCCGCCTTCCTTGTGTTGTTTTAAAAAAATGCCTAGCACAAGAGCATATGCACCCACAGAGGGCTGCCGCTTTCCATAAACATTAAAATAGCGTAAGCTGATAGTGGGAAGGCCATAAAGGTGTGTCCAAAGTTCACAATACTGTTCTCCTACGTATTTTGAAAGGGCGTAAGGATTAAGTGGATTAGGCAGCATATTTTCGTGGTGAGGAGCATCTTGATTGCCATAGTAGGTTGAAGATGCGCTGTAGACGACCTTTTTGACATTGGCTTTTTTGGCAGTGATAAGTACATTTTGTGTTCCAAGGATATTCTGTTCTGTGCAAAACTCAGGCTTATCAATAGAAGGTGCGACTTTGCTCATTGCCGCAACATGGAAAACTCCTGAGACGCCCTTAAAAACCCTTTCCAAAAGTCCACGATCTAAAACATCCCCTTCGAAAAACTCAGACTCCTCAGGAACCCATTCCCGTTTACCTTGTGTGAGATTATCAATAATCCTGACGCCGTAGCCAAGTGCCAGTAGTTTTTCGCTTAGGTGACTTCCTATAAAACCGGCTCCACCGGTTACTGCCATTATTTCTTTCATTATAGTTTCCCCTCTTTAGTAAATCTGTCTCTGAAAAAAAACAGATCATCAGGTGTATTTATGCCGCGTGATTCTGTCGGGTCTGTGACAGATACGGTTTTTAAGCCCCAATCAAGATCTGAGGATAAATAAGGCAGAAAGGGAAGAAAGTTGACCTCTCCTGTTTTCTCGCCTTCAAGTGCACTTTTACAAAAATCTTTCCAGGCATTCATCAAATGAAAAGTTGATAAAGCAAAAATTCCTACATCCGCAAGACCACGCTTGTCGCAAATATCTCCCTCTCTTGTCTGTCTGACTTTTATAAGTTTGTCTGATGTCTCATCGAAAATATACTGAACATACGGCTTATCAACAAGGTTAACCGGTATTGTCAGAGATCTCTCTGCTGAGGCGGTCTGAGATGCTGTTGTTTTTTCAAGCGTTTCTTTTGAGATGGCAACCTGGTCTCCCCATAGAATTAGTATGTTTTTATAATCTTTCCAGTAATCAAAAGCTCCAAATATAGCATCACCCATTCCCAAAGGGATATTCTGGACACTGGTTGAGACTCCAGAAGATATACGGTCCATTTCTAACTGTTGTCTAAACAATAAAATTCCTTCTGGAGAAAGGACAACATGTATATGATCAACTATCAGCCGCAATTTCTCATATAAAATATGCCAGACCGTTTTTTCTCTAACAATAGGAATCAGAATTTTAGGAATATCTTCCCCTAAACGGCTTCCACGTCCTGCCGCAGGAATCACGGCACACACCTGTCTTTTTTGTATTTTATTTTTCAAAATTTTTCAAAATTATTTAAAATTATTTTTTATGTAAGAATATAGTGTTTCCAAAGTATCAAAATGTAAAGATACAATATCCGTAAATCCCTGGTTGACCAGCAGGCTGTCAATTCCTGCTCTTTCTGCAGCAGTTTTCCCAGACAAAGAGTCTTCTATAACAAGAACGTCTTGCGATTTCTTTCCGCTTTTCTTAAGTGCTAAATTAAAAATATCAGGATAAGGTTTATTTCTTGTGACATCTTCTGATGTGATGACTCCCTGTATAAAGGGCATAAATCCGGCGGTTTCCAGCATCACGTGGGCTGTATTTTTAGCGGCGCTTGTGACGATGTAAATTTCTTTTTTATTGGAAGACAGCAACCGGAGAATTTCAACTGCCCCTGGAAACACAGAAACCCTGCCGCGATGAATATCCTCAAGATAGAAACGTCTTTTTTCACTTGTCAGGAATTCGACTTCATCAGGGGCCGCAATTCCAAGTTCGTGGAATACAGCTGGTGTTGCTTTGCCCTTAATAAGTTCATAATCAAAGGTCTTACAAATCTTTGGATGATGAATGGCCAGTACCTGTTTAAAGGCAGAGGCATGCCGTGGTGATGAATCCACAAGAGTTCCATCCAGATCAAAAAAAAACACTTTTTTAGTGGAAAGTTTAATTAAAATTTTATTGTTAATATCCAAGGTGGTTAGAAGTTAGAAGAAAATGCTCATTAAATTTTTCATGCCGCGGGAAAAACGCCATTTTACGTTAGTGAATCCTTTAAATGTTCTGTATCTGACCGGGATTTCGGCTATCTCTATTCTATCCCTTACAATGTAGCGAGTTAATGCCAGGGATGTATTTAAGTTTGTCTCAGGATGAAGTGTTTTTAAACAGTTTTTTAATATCGCACGGTCATATACCCGAAAACCTGTTAAGGGATCTGAGAAAAGAATGCTAAACCTCAGAGCAAAAAGAATACCTGAACAAATGGCCCCAATCCGACTAAGATGAAACAAAAACCTAGATTCCCCGTAGGCTGCATTCAGGGAGTTAAGAAACTGCCTTCTGCTCTGATTTCTCGATCCATAAGCAGCTCCAAAAGTTGTGCTTTCGAGTATGTTTATGCAGTTAAGAATATCCTGCATCCTGTATTCTCCGTCACCGGTTATCGTCACAAGATATTTAGACTCTTTATTCCAGAACCAATCTTTAAAAACTTCGACCTCTGAAAAATAGCCTTCATTTTTTGTCGCTTCTATTTTTACATAATCAGGAAATCTCCGCTTTGGCAGCTTGACATTATTGATGTATAACCTGACGGTGTTAAAATATTTGCGCCAATCAATTTCCAGGAATTCCTCAATCATCAGGTGGGCGGCCACAGAGCGTTCGCTGAGATCTACATAAATATCCATCTCGTCTTTATTGACCTTTTTCTCGTTTTCATATAAATCCAGTAGTGCTTTAATGGTCTTTGTTCCGCTGTGAATTCCTGGATAAACAGGGTGTTCATAGTCACCTGGACAGATTCTTACATTTTTATAATCAGTTCCCTTTGATAAAATATTATCTCGGAATTTTACTCCCTCAAGGCTGACTTGGCTTGCCTCATTAAAAAATGCATGTGTTATCAGATTATTATTTTCCCGGTCTCCGAGATAACTTAATGCACTATCAATAAGATCCTCCGCAGAATAAGACTGAATATCATGATCCTTGTTAATATTCAAAATAAATACTTTTATTCTTGCATGACTCGATGCGATTACATCTCCTATTCCCAGTGTTTTATAGCTGGGAAAAAGCGACGAAAATTGTGTGCCGGGGCCAAACAGAATAATATCACAGTGTGTCAGAGCCTCTTGCGCTTCATTCGACAGACTAACCCCTTGATGTCTGTCCTGCAAAAATTTTTTCTTTTCTTCAAAGTCAAGAGTATTTACTTTTTTTAATTCTTCTCTTGTTAATTCTTCAGGGATCAGGTAAATATCAGAAAATTTGCTCTGGCTTTGTTCCTTAACAATATCGGCTTCGTCTGAAAGTAGTTCTCCGTCTTCCTTCAGACCCATTAGAAAGCGGTTTTCCCCACCTGTAACATTGATTAATTTAGCATTTGTCTTAGACTGAAATACGGTCATCAGCTCTTGTGTGGTTTTTTCAAAATGGTTATTATTTTTCAGAAAGGCTCCTGCAAAAAAGAGGTTTCCCAAAGAACAATTCTTAAAATTAAACGGCTTATCTTTATGGTCTAAGTAATACGTAAGGAAGTTTTTAAGGTATTCATAAATATCCTGTTTTAATCCTCCATTTACCACCTCTAATTGTTTAAGAAGCTCAGGGGGGATATTTCCTTTTTCTGCGGGATTACGGACATAGGCAATAAAGTCATTGACTGCCTGCTCATTGAAATCCTCCGGCATTCTGTAGTCTATTAATTTTGACAGGGCATACTGTTCCGGGGAATGTAACTCTAGTAAATAAGATAGATTTTTACGGAAATCCGAGGGACCTAAGTAACCTGGGATATATCGTCTCAGCTCTCCTGTAGAACTGCCGTTGTCATAAGCATTGACAAGTAGATTAAGTTTTACCCTTGGAATTCTTAGGATTTCCCGGATAAGAGACGCACTTCCGCGACCTCCGCAAAAAAGAGTAATTCTAAGCGGGCTGGGCTGGGACCAAACGGGTTTACTTAGTTGTGAGCGCATTTTTTTAGTACTGTTTCTTGTGCCACCAAGGCACCAATAAAAAACTGAATTAAGGTTTTATATTTATATTTATTTATATTTATTTTAGTGTTTTAGTGTCTTGGTGGCTGAACTATATTTTTAAGGTACTAGTCATATGGCCGATCTCCGAAATCTGATGGCCTCTGAAGAACTTTAACTAGAAATAATAACTGCCTGAAGCCAATGTAGGCTATAAACAAAAAACGGTGTAAGGCATCTCGTAGTAGTTTGTGGCTACTTTTTCCCTCAAGGCGTTCTTTATGACGAATATCTACCTCAATCGGAGCAAAGCCTGCCTCAATAAGTTTTGAGGTAATATCCGGAGAATAATTCAGCCCTCTTGCCTCCAGACGCAACCATCTTAGAACTCTGCCATCCACCAGTTGGCAGGCTGAGTTAAAATCCTTGTACCTGGTTCTTAAAAAAAAATTAGAGAGAAGTCCACTTGCCCATGAACCAAACCTGGTAAATAAAGTATTCTGTTTTCCTGGCCTTACGCCTATGAACGAATGGGCATTATGGACTATCATGCTTTTCCGGAAATTGTCCAGATTTTCAATAGGAAATTGCCCGTCAGAGTCTAACAGAAGCACCCAGTCATACGAAGTGTTTTGGATTGCTGTTGTGAGAGCTGCGGCAGCTCCCTTGTTTTTTGCGTGTTCCACAACTTTAATTTCAGAATGCTTAGATGAAAGTTCTTTTAAAATTTTACCGGTATCATCCTTGCTTCCATCGTTGCAGATGACGATTTCAAAAGCTTCAAGATCTTGACTTTGCAGATATTGATGCCATTGCTCAACGATTTCTAAAATCCCCTCACTTTCATTGTAAGCAGGAGCGGCAATAGAAAGTGTCTTGAGGACAGGTTTGTAGTCCATTATTTTAAAAAAGGTGTTTTAAAATTCCAAGAATACCCTGCTTCCAGGCTACGCGATGCCCTGTGCCATGTTGTTTTGCCATCTCTTTTCCTTCTTTTAAGTACCAATTATATGTTGCAATAAGAGTCGATTGATTACTGTCTTTGGGAGAAAATCCAAAATCCTTCTCCGCCTTTTCGGTGCTGACGAATGAATCCTGATCGGCAGTATCATATACCCACCGGTAGACAGGAGAAATATGAAGAGCCTCAAATATGCTAAGAATAAATTTAACCGGTTTTGAAGGCACATGCAGTAATCTGCTTCCTGTATTAGCGGCATCCAGCATAGCTCCTACATCTCTATTTACCGTGCCAAAATCTTTGGTGCCTATATTGAAAATCTCGTTTGGAGTAGCCTTAAGAGCTGCAAGATAAATTGCCTCTGAAAGATCGCTGACAGACAAAAGTTGAAATATATTTTCTCCATCTCCAAGCACCGGAATTTTTCTACCGGATTCAATCCAATCAAAAAGAATCTGAAATATTCCCAGACGTCCTGTCCCAATGAAGCTTTTGGGACGAATGATAGTCCATTCCATTCCCTTTGTCTCTTGGACATATTTTTCTGCTTTTGCCTTGGCTATTCCATAATCTCCCATGGGGTCAAGGTCAGCATCTTCATAAATAGGGTGATACTTAGGCATCCCGTACATAGCAGTAGAGCTTATATAAATAAAGCGCTTGACTCCGGCCTCTACACTGGCATCAAGTACGGTTTTTGTCCCTTCCGCGTTGACAGAATCGATTACTTCTGGTTTGGCCAGAGCAAGGGCGGCTGCACAATGTACGACATAATCCACGCCCTTCAATGCCTTTTTTAACTCAGTCGTATCGCGTATATCAGCGGTTATCTCAATAAGTCCTTCCGGCTTTTCATGTTTTGGAGCTGTGTCAATGTCATAAGAAATAACATTCTCTCCTCTTTCAGCCAAAAAATTACAGACATGAAGTCCCAAAAAACCTGCTCCTCCTGTAATTAGCCAGGTGAAGTTTTTTCCCTCTGGAATTTCTTCTGAAATTGTATCTGTATCCTGAGTGGTCATACCTGATAATACCCGCCTTATTCTCGAATGAGTGAGCCTTATCCTCAAACTCTCTCTTGCACATCAGTACTCTTTAGGATTCTTATTCTAAATTGGCGGACATCTCCCCGTCAATAATTAGACTCTGTCCATAAATTCAGTCTCTCTATCTGTCGTTCCGGCAGTCTTTAAGCCGGAATCCAGTCTTTTCAATGAGTTCTGGATGCCCGATTAAAGACTTCG
>CAYWZR010000118.1:0-7620 GCA_964462885.1 uncultured Nitrospirota bacterium | reverse complement strand
AGCCCGCACCAAAGTTTCCGCAGTATTCATGTAGGTGGCACAAACGGCAAAGGTTCTACATGTGCGGTAATCGCATCAGTACTCCAGGCCGCAGGCCATAAAGTCGGCCTCTTTACGTCCCCGCACCTGATTGATTTCACTGAACGTATCAGAGTTAACAATAAAATGATACCGAAAGCCGATGTAATTCGCCTTGCCGATCGCTTTAGAAACATTGCAGAAACAGCAGGAATTCAGCCGACTTTTTTTGAGATCAATACAGCCATGGCCTTCGAATATTTCCGGGAACAAAATGTGGAGTGGGCCGTTGTAGAAGTCGGCCTTGGAGGAAGGCTTGATTCAACAAATATAATATTACCCGAGGTATCTGCAATCACCAATGTAAGCCATGACCACGAATCCTTTCTTGGCAATAGTATAGAAGAAATCGCATTTGAAAAGGCCGGAATAATAAAGCCTGGCATTCCAGTAGTTACTGCTGCAAAAAGCATTGCTCTGGAGGTAATAAGCTCAAGGGCAAAGGAGCAGAACTCACCGCTTTTCGTGCTGGGCAAAGATTTTAACGTAGAAAACATAGAACCGGTTTCTGATGGACTGAAACTTGATTTCACCGGAGTAAAACGTTGTTTTCCCGGGCTGCTATCAAACCTTGCTGGACGTCATCAGGCGGATAATACAGGCATTGCTCTTGCTGCCTGCGAGCAGGCTGAAGGGGTTGAAGGTATGCAGTTTGATGATGAATCCGTAAGAAAAGGACTTTTTTTAAAAAACTGGCCGGGAAGAATGGAAAAGGTTTCATATAACCCGCTAACTATTCTGGACAGCGCCCACAACGGGGCAGCAGCAGAAGCCCTGGCCGTAGCACTTAGAGAACGTTTTGATGAGAAGCGAATCATTATGATTCTCGGAATAATGAAGGACAAACATATGGATGCTGTTATCTCTCCACTTGCCGGTATTGCAAGCCATGTAATTGTTACTGCTCCGGCATACGAGCGGGCTGCTGCTCCGGCTGATCTCATGCCGATTGCCCGGCAATATTGTAGCTGCGAGGTCGAAGAGGCTCCTGATTTGCAGAGGGCAATATCAAAAGCCAAGCAGTTATGCACATCCGGTGATAACAGCATGATAGTCATATCCGGCTCGTTTTTTACAACCGGTGAGGCTAAGGAAATTTTGAGTTCAGATATTAGTCTTCAGAATTCAGGGTTCAGGATTCAAGGTTAAGATTAATGAGGCAGGCGGTTCTTGTTTTTCTCTTTATTTTTCTATCTTCCACCACTGTGCGTGGAGCCACCTCTTCATTGGCATCTAGTCTAAATACTGATAGTTTAAGTCCAACACTGACTGCGGCACAGCTGGAATACGGAGAGACTTTAGGCGAATTTGTAGCTACTGGAGAGGCAAAGCTTGAGCAACCAGGAATGACACTTGAAGCGAATATTATCCGCTACAATAAAACATCCGGTGAAGTGCAAGCAGAGGGCAATGCCGTGTATCGTGACACTGATGTGGTTCTCAGAGCTGACATCATAAAGGTGAACACCGAAACCAAGCTCGGCTCAGCCTCCGGCAATGTAGAACTGTTTTACACCAAGGAAAACATACGTATTACGGGTTCGGAACTTCAGAGGCTCAGTGAGAAAGATTATCATCTGGAGTCATGCAGCATTACAACTTGTGATGGAGATAGACCGTCCTGGAGCCTTCGCGCCTCGAACGCCGATTTCCGGCTGGGCCGAAGTATAAGCAGTACAAACATGCGTTTTCGGGTTGGATCGGTTCCGATATTTTACAGCCCCTACTTCTGGACACCTGCTCTTGTTGAGAAACAAAGCGGTTTCCTGTTTCCGGATTTAGGATACAGCAACAACCTGGGATCGATATTCAAACTCAAGTACTATTGGATGATAAGCCAGAACCAGGACGCTACGTTTCAACTTGACACATTTTCAAAAAGGGGAATCGGCACCGGAGTTGAATATCGTTATCTGAAAAAAAACTCAAAAGGAGATACCTGGCTATATCATATTGACGACCAACAAACAGGACGCGAGTTTTTGGAACTTAAGCTGGGCCATGATCAACAGTTTGGAAAAAACCTGAACGGATTTCTTAATATAAATACTGTCTCTGGTAAAAATTTCTACCGTGAGTTCATACCAAGCCAGGAAGAGAAGATCCAGAGATACCTTGAAAATACAGGCCATCTCAGCTGGCGTAAAGACATGCTCCGGCTATTTGCAACCGAGCGTGTTTTACAAAACCTTGAAAGTACATCAAGAGATCTTGCCACCACCTCAGAGGTGGGCGGACGGTTGTTTTCTACCCTTCATACTCTCCAGAGTTCACTCCCTTTATACCTATCTATTGATAGCGCTCTTGATCAATTCACCAGAAATAATGGCCCGGAAGGGCAGCGCTTGCATATAACACCGACTATTGTCGGAGCTATGAAACTTCCATATGTCACACTTAACTCCCTTGTACGATACAGAAAAACCATCTACCGGCTTTCCTCAGACCAGCCAACCCGTGATATAAACGAGGATGCGCTCACCGTCAAGGCAAAGCTTGCAAGCAAGCTCTACAGAGCCTACGGTTTAACTGGTCATTACATAGAGCCGGAACTTACGCACAGATACGTGACAACAGGAGGGGGGGGAGGAGGAGATACCCCAAGGTTTGATTCAGTGGATGTGACAGATGAAAAAAACTTAACATCGCTTCGATTGGTAAACAGGCTTTATCGAAACGGAGGTGAAGTCTTAAGGTTCAATCTGTCCGGTGGCTATGATTTTATGGACAACGACACTCCGTGGACCAACCTGGCCTCTGACTTGGTTATTAACGGTCCACTCAGGTTTACCGCCTCGGCCTATTACAATGTCTATAAAACTAGTTTCGACTCAGCAAACACGGATTTAAGATTCAACTGGTCGACCACCGGTCATGTGGCTGTAGGCTACCGCTACGTCAGAGGCAACGCAGATACCTATCTACTTGAAACTGCATATCGTCCGTGGTCAGCCTTGGACCTCTTTGGAAAATTGTGGTATGACGCCAGAGGCGGCGGGCTCCGGGAACTTAAGGTCCGCGGAACTTACACACGGCAGTGCTGGGGGGTAAGCCTAAGCCTTGTGGAGCGTCCTGAGGAAAGCAAAATAATGGCTGGAATAACTCTTAAAGGGCTGGGAACGTTCTAAATTTTCTCTTCCCATTTTTTACCTCTTTTTAAAAGAGGTAAGATCCAGAGAGATAAGTGGTAAAACAGATTTGCCCCGGAACAAGAGAACCCGCAAAATATTGCACGGTTAATTTGTCATCTTGCCCAACCCATCAATATATCAAACAAAAGCAATCAACTCTGGATAATAAACTACTAGGCAATATTTCCTCTCTCCCCCCCCCTTTAGGAAAGGGGGGAGAATCTAGCCTGAGAAGTGGTAGAACAAATTTGTCCCGCAAAATATTGTGCTATGATTGACTTTCTACCCACATGAACGTATTGTATACGTGTAAACTAAACAAGAGGTGCGGTTATGCAGAAAAAGCTTACCATTACTGTAGATGAAGAAGTGTACGCAGGACTTTACCGGGTGGTAGGAAGAAGAAAGATCAGTAAATTTATAGAACATTTGGCTCGTCCTTATGTCCTCAAAGAAAACCTGGATGCCGCATATAAAGAGATGGGAAGTGATGTAGAACGTGAAGGTGATGCCGTGGAATGGATCGAAGGTGGAGTAGGAGAGAGCATAAGTGAAACGTGGTGAGGTCTGGTGGATAAACTTCGATCCATTCATAGGCGGTGAAATCAGAAAAAAACGGCCTGCTGTAATTATCAGCAACAATTCCGCCAACAAATTTCTCAACAGAGTTCAAGTTATTCCACTTACCAGCAATACGGCAAAGCTTTATCCAACAGAAACATATATATATTTAAAAAGAAAAAAAGGTAAAGCTATGGCTGACCAACTTACAACGGTCAGCAAAAAAAGAATGCTGAAAAAAATTGGAGTTATCCAAACAGAAGAAATGAAAGGGATAGAGAAGGCAATAAAATTACAGCTAGACATGTTATAACGGAGTAAATAAATGCTAAGAAAAATCTTTTTTACAGTATCCTTCACCATAAGTGTCCTGCTTTTAACCGCGGTCATGGTTCCGGCTATGCAGGCTGACGGCTGCGGCGGTGGCGAATGCAAGGATTGCCACAGTATGACAATAAAAGAAGCAAGAGGTCTCTTAAAGGGCATGGTGGAGAAAGTTAGTAATGTAAAGTTCTCCGAGGTAGGAGGCCTATGGGAGGTCGATGTGGAGAACAAGGGGAAAAAATTCCCCCTGTATCTGGATTTTTCGAAACAATTTCTTATTAACGGACAGGTTATCAAAATAGCCACACGCGAAAACCTTACACGTAAACGCCTTCAGGAACTAAACATCGTGGATGTTGCCTTGATCCCGATTGATGATGCTGTTGTTGTTGGTAACCCAAACGCCAAAACCAGGATAATAGTCTTTGATGACCCAGAATGTCCCTACTGCATAAAATTGCATAAGGAGATAAAAAAGGTAGTTAAAAAAGACTCTTCAATCGCTTTTTTCATAAAAATGTTTCCACTTAAAATCCACCCTAACGCTTACGATAAAGCCAAAGCGATTGTATGTGAAAAGTCCCTTAAGCTACTCGAAGACAGTTTTGATGGCAAAAAACTTCCAAAACCATCGTGTAAGACTGATATTCTGGAACGCAACATGGAGCTGGCCTACAAGCTGAAGATAAGATCAACACCCACCATGATTCTACCTGATGGACGTGTGATGCCTGGATACAAAAAAGCTGAAGATATTCTTAAACTGCTGAAATAGGTAGCTGCAATGCTTATTATAACCGGAACCGGACGCTCAGGAACCGGCATGCTAACTCGGCTCTTTGGCGGCCATCATGAATTTCGCGTAACATATCTTCTCGATAAATATTGCCGTTCTGCTGATCCATTCGGGACATTTGATAAAAGACTTCAGGCAGTGCTGGATCTACATCAGGGGATCGAGCCGAAAACATTTATCGATTCTTCAAACCTATACATCTATCTGCTGGATGCTTTATGGGCGCTCTACCCAGATGTGAGGTTTATTCTGGGAGTACGCGACGGTCGTGATTTCGTCCGCTCTGCAATTACGCGCGGCTGGCATAAAAGAACTTCGTTTGACACCACCCCCCAAAGGCAGTCTCCGTATTATGCCCGTTGGCAAAAGATGAACCCTATCGAACGCACCGCTTGGATCTGGACCAACAGAAACGAGATTGCCATGAACATGCTTAAACGAATCCCGCAGAACAGATGGATGCTGCTTCGGGTGGAAGACCTGGATGAGCCGCTTCTTTGCAGGCTTGAAGAGTTTGCCGGGCATATGATAAAAGACAAAAAATCTGTTGAGGCACGAATAAACTCCAATCCCGTGCAGGATTTTCCTTCTAAAGAAGAGTGGTCTGAAGATGAACTAAACGCGTTTTACGCTATCGCAGGTAAGATGATGAAAAAACTGGGATATGTTGGGAACTGTGGGTAGATAGATAGGTAGATAGACTGAAGGCCGAAGGTTAATGTTAATGTGTATGGGGCGTATTGCAATACGCCCCTACTTTTAAATACATGTTTTAGTCTCAAACATGTGTCAGCCAGTGCTGATATGTGGAGTTTCTGCCTTTTACGGTATCGAAATAGATATTCTGTAGTTTTTTGGTTATAGGGCCTGGCGGGCCGATCTCCCGGTTATCCAACTCGCGGATGGGAGTCACCTCTGCGGCTGTGCCGGTAAAAAACGCCTCCGAGGCCGTATATACTTCGTCTCTTGTGAAGCGATGTTCTTTTACCTCGATTTTCTCGTCTCCGGCCAGTCTGATTATAGTATCACGGGTAATTCCGTCCAAAATTGATGTCAGAGGAGGTGTTGTCAGTATTCCTTTTTTTACAATAAATATATTTTCGCCGCTTCCCTCAGCCACATACCCCTCGGTGTCAAGAAGAAGCGCCTCATCGCTTCCAGAAGATATCGCCTCCTGCTTGGCAAAAATAGAGTTCATGTAGTAACCGCAGACCTTGGCTCTTGTCATGGCTGAATTTACGTGATGACGCGTAAAAGATGAAACTTTCACCTTTATTCCCTTGTTAAGGCCGTCGTCACCAAGGTAGCTTCCCCAGGGCCATACGGCTATTGTAAGCTTTACCGGATTGTTTTTCGGATAAATTCCCATGGCGCCAAGGCCCAGATAGGCCAAAGGACGAATATAGCACTCTTTAAAACCGTTTACCCTTATGGTCTCAAGGGTCGCTTTTATGACTTCGTCTTGTGAGTATGGTATTTGAAACCGGCATATCTTGGCAGACTCGAACAACCTCTCTATATGATCTTGTAACCGGAACACGGCTGGACCTTCATCCGTTTTGTAACAACGTATTCCTTCGAACACGCCTGAACCGTAATGGAGACCATGACTCAATACATGTGTTTTTGCCTCGTCCCAGTCAACAAGTTCTCCATCCATCCAGATTTTTTCGGCTAGTTTCTCCATAGTGGTGGTGGATAAGATATCACTACTACCAAGTCAAAATCAATTCGAATTTATCTCGTCTGTCTTTAGAGTGTATACTTCCAACGTGAAAACAGACAAAAACTCATGCGAACAAACACAGCAGATTTTCGGCCTTGTACCTGCTGTTATCGGAATATGCGGTTTTTCGGGCTCTGGAAAAACAACTCTTATAGAGTCCGTCCTGCCGATACTGAAGAGTTCAGGCCTGACGGTGGCCGTCCTGAAACACGATGCCCACGGCCTTGTAATGGACCGGCCAGGGAAGGATACCGACAGGTTTGCCCGTGCCGGGGCCGCTTCTGTATTTGCTCACAGTGCATCCAAAGCCTTTCAAATTTATCCGGTTTCGATGGACTTAAACGAAGCTCTGAGGGCACTGCCGGTCTGTCTCGACCTGATTATTGTGGAAGGGCATAAAAATTCTCCGCTCAGGCGGGTATGGTTGGATGGACCCAAGTCCGACAATGCACCAACCAGCTTTACTCCCATAGCCACACTACCCTGGGACACCCCTGACCGCGCTGAATGTTTTTGGAAAATCATTAAAGATGAACTTAAACACAACATTGATGCAAGACCACTGAGGTACGGCCTTATGATCGGCGGTAAAAGCGCCCGCATGGGCAGGCCTAAGGCCCTGCTTAAGATTGATGATGAAACCCTTGCCGAACGTGCTTTTCGTCTGCTGAACTCAATGGGAAGCGAACCGGTTTTACTTGGCTCAGGACCGCTTCCTGAATCTCTGACCGGTCGAACTACCTTACCCGATCCTCCCGGCTTTGCCGGATCTCTTGATAAATCTCTTGATAAATTTCTTGCCGGGCCAATGGCGGGTCTTCTTGCAGCAGCCCGCTGGGCGCCGGATAGTACGTGGATTATTTGTGCTGTGGATATGCCCGGAATTACGCCGGAAGCCTTTGCATGGCTTATAAGTATGAGACGACCGGGAGTCTGGGCAGTACTTCCGAAACTGCCGGGCAGCCAGGGTGTTGAGCCGCTTTTTGCCTGCTACGAGCCCATGA
>CAYWZR010000117.1:0-7692 GCA_964462885.1 uncultured Nitrospirota bacterium | reverse complement strand
CCTATGTTTCTAACATTTTAGTATGGATATGGTCAATAATGTGTTAATATTAATTAATCTTAATCTAGTCAGAACTAGAGATATCTATCCATTAAAATCGTAAAGGAGATTTATTACTATGGATCGTGATGTTATCAAAGCAACCGGTATGACATGCCAGCACTGCGTGATGCGAGTTACCAAAGAGCTGAAGGCTCTGGAGGGTGTAAATGATGTTGCAGTGGATCTTCCAACAGGGAATATTACGGTGGATTATGACAGAACCAAGGCTTCGAAAGAACAGCTTGATAACGCTGTAAAACAAGCCGGTTATCAGGTTGTTTCCTGAATGTCGGGCATGGAAACTCCTTCTTTTTTCAGAAAATCAGCCACCTCTTGCCGGTAGTTTTCCAAGTTTGCCACTGAGGTGGCTTCGAACCTGAGTACGATCACCGGCTGTGTATTCGAAACCCTTATTAGTCCCCATCCGTTTTCGAATAGAATTCTGATTCCGTCTACGGTTATTGTTTTGTAACGCTCACTGAAGTGCCGGACGGCTTTTTCCACAACATCGAATTTTATATTATCCGGGCATTCTATACGTATCTCCGGAGTGCTTATAGCCACTGGGATATCCGAGAGCCTCTCGGAAAGCTTTTGTGAGGTTTTTGAAGCATTAGTATTGTTCGAAATAATCTCAAGCAGGCGTAGTGTTGCATAGCAGGCATCGTCAAAGCCGAAGTACCTATCGCGAAAAAATACGTGGCCGCTCATTTCGCCTGCCAGAAGCGCATTTTCTTCTTTAAGTTTTTCCTTTATAAGCGAGTGGCCGGTTTTCCACATTATGGCCCGTCCGCCGTGGGCGGTTATGTCGTCGTACATACGCTGGGAACATTTAACTTCGCCTATTATGGCAGCTCCTGGATTTTCCTTTAGTATCTGCCTGGAGTAGAGAACCATCAGCATATCGCCAAAGATCACATCGCCCCGCTCATCCAGAACTCCAAGCCGGTCAGCATCTCCGTCATAGGCTATGCCTAAATCCAACTTTTGTTCGATCACTAGCTTTCTTAGATCTTTTAGATTATTCATAACAGTTGGGTCTGGATGATGATTAGGGAAATTTCCGTCAGGTTCCGCAAATAAGCAATGGACTTCGCATCCAAGTCTCTTAAGTACAGGAAGCGTGGTAATGGCGCCTGTGCCGTTGCCAAAATCCAGGCCAATGCGCATACCGGGCCGGATGCGTACAGAGGATACTATGTTTTCAAGATATGCCGATCTAACGTCTTCTTCCTTGAGTACTCCAGCACCGATTTCGAAATCTTCAGTCTGTATTAGTTTAAGCAGTTTTTGTATTGCTTCCCCGTGGATGGTATCATGCCCGGTAAGGATTTTAAACCCGTTCATATCCGGCGGATTATGACTTCCGGTTATCATAATCCCGCCATTTACCGGCTTGGTGAAAACCGCATAGTAGAGCAAAGGGGTAGTTGACAGTCCGATATCCAATACATCAGTTCCGGTGGATAGCAAGCCCTCCAGAAGTGCTTTTCTAAGGTCATCGGAAGACAGACGGCAATCGCGCCCAACAGCAACAAAGTTACCTCCCATCCGGCGGATTGTTGTGCCAACCGCTTTTCCTATGAGTTGTGCAGTCTTTGAGTCTAAATCCACACCCACGGTGCCGCGGATATCATACTGTCTGAAAATGCCTGGATTCATTATTTGTTTTTTTGCCCTTATAATTTTTGTTTGTAAAAACGTTACAATAATTTTAATATGATACCCACAAACAAAATTAAACCGCTACGCTGCTTAAAAATTATAGCAAAAACATATACTAAATTACACGCTAAATTATACGTAAAACCAGTAAAACTCAAATAAAATACGACGAAAACAGCAACGGTTTAAACAACAAAGAGACACTAATAATTGTTGTTTTATATAGCCTACAAATAATATCTTACTCGAAAACAGTCTTTTATGTCACAGGCTTTAGAATTAAGATTTTTCACTACTCCTTATTGTAATCATAGTTTTAGTTTACCAAACTAGTCACATTAGCTTGAACAGGTAGTTTAAATAAATATTTTAAATAAATAGTTGTCAAATCTAACTTCTTCCTGGATAATAATATCCAGGGGCTTGCACAAACCCATATAGCAAACCATGGAACTTGCTTTACTTGTACTTGAATCTGTACTTCTCATCTTTACAGTCATTCTTCTGCTTTTAAGCAGAAAGGAAGGCAGAAGTAGAGATGCGCTTCTTCGCGAAGTCAGCAGGGCGACAAAGATACTGACACGCCATGAATACTTCCTAACGCTCACAGACGGACTGCTGGAGGCAAAAGAAGAAGTTGTGGGATCTATCACCGGAAGACTTCCCAAAGGAGAGGACGAAAAACGAACAAAAGAAGTTGCAACTCACATCAAAAGGCTTACAGCCAGCGGTGTTACAGTTAAATACCTCATGCCGAAGTTTCATGACCGGCTTTATGTGGGGTACTTGTATTTCAAGGCAGGCGCGGAAATATATTACAGCGGTTGTCCCATTGTGCATGACCTGCGCTATACAGTAATCGACGACCGTACGGTTTTAGTTGGGATCCCCGAGAGCACAGGTGAAGCCGAGGCCACAAGAAAGGGCTACAAAATTCCGTCAGAGGGGTTAGCTGATATCATCAAAAAACATTTCGATTCGTGCATCTTAGACACTGTGCCATACGAGGAATATGTAAAAGAACTTCTCAAACACACCGGAACCACAACAAAAATACTCGCCCGCGAAGTCCAAGTACCAGAGGATGAACTAAAAAGAATTACAGAGTTAAAGCCAAAGCCTGCAAAAACAGAAAGTTCATCCTAAAAATAATCTTAAAACAGTCTAAATGTACCCAAGTAGTGTGAATACAAAAACCGTCATACTGATATAGCCGTTCATATTAAAAAAAGCCATGTTAAGCTTTGAAAGATCGTCTTTTTTTACAAGTGAATGCTCGTATAAGAAAAGAGCTGCTACAAAGAACAGACCAATCCAGTAGAAAGGGCTGAGGTTAAAAAGAAAACCAGCAAGTGCAAGAAGACACCAGGTAATAACATGGGCTATTTGTGCAAACCTGATGGAAGCTTCAACACCAAATTGCTGCGGGATTGAACGAAGTCCGAATGAGCGATCGAAATCCATGTCTTGCAGGGCGTAAAGAGTGTCGAAACCTGCAAGCCAGAAAATAACAGCAAAGCCCAGCGCGAGTATTCGTGGATCAAACGAGCCGGTTACAGCTATCCATGCGCCAAGCGGCGCTCCTGCAATCGCCAGACCAAGCACGAAATGCGAGCCCCATGTAAAACGTTTTGTGTACGAGTAAAGAACCAAAACAGAAATAGCAACAGGTGACAACCAAAGACAAAGAGGATTTAGACTATAGGCCGAGTAGATCAGAACCGCCAGGGATACTGCGATAAAAACAGTCGTCTCGCCAACCCGTATTACTCCAGAAGGAATTTCTCGATTTTTGGTACGTGGATTTGCGGCATCTATCTTCCGGTCGATAACCCTGTTCAACCCCATGGCTGCTGACCTGGCAGATATCATTGCAAGAGTGATCCAGCCAATCTTGCTCCACTCCGGGATTCCACGCGCAGCTATCAGCGCCCCCACAAATGCAAACGGCAGAGCAAAAATAGAATGCTCAATCTTAATCATTCGAAGATATTTAATAGGCTTCATTAAGTTTTTATTTTTTTATTACTTTCTTTTCTAAAAACCGTACTCTTTCCAGCGGGATTCCACCAATTTGTTTATATCTTCACTCATAAATATTTCATCCGGCCACTCTCGCATCATACCCTCTTCCCGGCTCTTACGCGTAGCGTCTATTCCCATCTTTGATCCGTAACGCGGCCAGTTGGCTGCATGATCAAGATCGTCCAGTGGCCCGTCTGCTATAACCGTATCCCGCTTCCAGTCCACATTGTTCAAAACACGCCACGCAGTATAGGAAAGATCTTGAACATCCACGTCGTCGTCTACCACAATAAGAAGCTTGGCAAACATCATCTGCCCCTTGCCCCAGAACCCGTGTATAATTTTCTTTGCTTGGCCGGGATAGCTCTTTTTTATCGAGATTATAGCGCAGTTATGAAACACACCTACCATGGGTAGATGTATATCCTTGATTTCTGGAAAATCAAGCTTAATAAGCGGAAGAAATATACGTTCAGTAGCCTTGCCCATGTAACAGTCCTCCATTGGAGGTTTACCCACAATAGTGGCCGGATAGATCATGTCCTTTCTGTGGGTAATGCAGGTTACGTGAAAAACAGGGTAGAGGTCGGCAGCCGAGTAGAAACCCGTGTGGTCGCCAAATGGTCCCTCTATTTTCGACTCGCCAGGTTCAAGATATCCTTCTATTATCAATTCTGCCTGGGCCGGAACTTCCAGATCACAGGTAATGCACTTAACCATCTCAACAGGTTTTTTTCTTAAAAAACCTGCAAACAGCATTTCGTCCAGGTTTTCTGGAAGCGGAGCGCTTGATGAATAGATTACAGCGGGGTCGCCACCCACCGCTATAGCAGCCGGCATACGGGTTCCTGCGGCCACATGCTTATCGTAATGACGTGCTCCTCCTTTGTGAATATGCCAGTGCATACCAGTGGTTTTCTTATCGTATATGTGAATACGATACATACCGCAGTTGGGTATGCCCGTCTCTGGGTCTTTTGTGATAACCATCGGCAACGTGATAAAACGGCCCTCGTCAGTGGACTGGCCATCGCCGGGCCAGCACTTAAGTACAGGAAATTTCGAAAGATCGGGGTTGTCCTGCTCAACCACCTCCTGACATGGAGCCTTCTTGACTCTTTTTGGAAGACACCGGGACATCTCCAGAAGTTTGGGAAGCAAGGCAAGCTTTTCGCTCAGGCTCTTAGGCGGAGCCTGTGTAAGCAGTTCCTCTATTCGCTCGGCCACTCCATCCATATGATCCATCTCAAAGGCCAGACACATTCTTTCAAAAGACCCGAACAGGTTGGTAACAACCGGAAATTCAGAGCCCTTTACACGTTCAAAAAAAAGAGCTTTGCCGCCGTCTGGAGTTTTACACATCCGATCGGTGATAGCCGATATTTCGAGTATAGGATCAACCTCCACGGTAATATGATGAATAAGACCTTTGCTCTCCAGGACATTTATAAATTCACGTAAATCTTTGTATGCCATATAGCGCTCCTTTCTGTTCAGTTTAAGCAGTTTAAATTGAAGTTTAAATTGAAGACCTTAGATTATACCAGTTCATGAATGCCGATATGGTCAGGCTTATAGTGAGATAGACCGCCATGGTGATGGCGATCACCTCAACAGCCTGGCCTGTTTGATTCAATGTGGTACCGGCAAAAACCGACACCAGGTCAGGGTAGCCGATTGCGGTAGCCAGCGAGGAATTCTTGGTAAGGTTCAGGTATTGACTGGTCAGCGGTGGAATAATAACGCGCATGGCTTGTGGAATGACAACCAGGCGAAGCGTAATACCTGGGCGCAAACCCAAGGCATAGGCCGCCTCGGTCTGTCCCAGACCGACCGCCTGAATACCGGCTCGCACTATCTCTGCTATAAAGGCTGCTGTATAAATCGTAAGAGCGATTAACAGAGCTGCCAGCTCGGGAATGATTACAATACCTCCAACAAAATTAAAACCTTTCAGACGGGGGTTTTCCAGAGAAACCGAAGATCCGGATATAACAAACACAAGCAAAGGAATTAGGATTAATAAAGCAAGCGGTAGGTATTTAAGCAAAGGGTTTTGAAACAAATGCTCCTCTGTTATTTTTCTTTTTTTAAGTATTCGGAGATAGAAAGCAAACGTTGCCCCCGCAATCGCCAAAGCCACTAAAACCAGCCAAAAACCTTCTTCAAAAACCGGAGAGGGCAGATAAAGTCCGCGTATGTTCAAAAATATACTATCCCAAAGTGAAAGACTCCGTCGGGGCGATGGCAGGGTTCTAAGCACAGCGAAATACCAGAAGAAAATCTGTAGAAGCAAAGGGATGTTGCGAAAAATTTCTATGTAAGTTGCAGCCAGTCGTGATATCAGCCAGTTTCCAGACAAACGACTTATGCCGATAACAAACCCAAGAACTGTTGCAAATACAATTCCCAGCACCGCAACCAGCAAGGTGTTAAGAAGCCCCACAATAAAGACCCGACCGAAACTGGAGGATTCGTTGTAATCGATAAGGTGCTGAATAATACCGAATCCAGCCTCGGAGGACAGAAAGCCAAATCCGGTTGCAATGCCCCTGGCTTTCAGGTTATTAAGGGTATTGTTTAGTAGATAAAAACCTATAGCTGCTACAGCTATAAGCACGAGCGCCTGAAAGATCAAGGCTCGTACATGTTTTTTATTCCATATGCTCACCGTATAGGAGGCGCATACATGATACCGCCCTTATTCCATAGCCGGTTCAGCCCACGAGATATTTTTAGAGAAGTTTGCATGCCAATATTACGTTCAAACATCTCGCCATAATTGCCGACTTGGCTGATAATACTGTAAGCCCAATTATCTGGCAACCCCAAATCCTTGCCCTTGTTTCCCTCCATACCAAGAAGTCGTCGAATAGTTGGATTGGAACTTTTCTCCTTTAACTTCTTTACGTTGCCGGAATTAAGACCCAGCTCTTCGGCATTGACCATGGCAAACAGGCTCCACTTGACGATATCAAACCACTCGTCATCTCCCTGGCGCACCACAGGACCAAGCGGCTCCTTGGAAATAACCTCAGGCAACACTATGGCGCTATCTGGATTGCCAAGCTGTATGCGCAAAGCGTAAAGTTGAGACTGATCAGCGGTAAAGACGTCGCAGCGTCCGGTTTCAAATGCTCTCACGGTTTCGTCCGGTTTGTCAAAGACCACCGGCGTGTATTTCATATTATTGGCACGGAAATAGTCTCCAAGATTCAGCTCGGTAGTGGTACCGGCATTCAAGCAGACTGCTGCGCCATCTAACTCCCTGGCGCTCTTTACACCGAGATCTTTTTTCACCATGAATCCCTGTCCATCAAAATAACTCACTCCCGTAAAATTCAAACCCAGAGCGGTATCCCGGGTAAGCGTCCATGTGGTATTTCGGGATAAAATATCTACCTCACCGGATTGTAACGCTGTAAAACGCTCTTTGGATGTCAGGGGAATAAATCTTGTTTTGCCAGCATCTCCAAACACAGCCGCTGCAACTGCACGGCAGATATCCACATCCAAACCTTTCCATACTCCCTTGTCATCAGCGTTAGAAAAACCGGGCAAACCGGTGTTCACCCCGCATTGAATAAACCCCTTCTTTTTTACAGAGTTCAGGATTTCACCAGCATGCGAACTTATCGCTACTGAAGTTGAAAATAGAATAATAATTAACATAGTAATAAATTTATATTTTTTCATTGCACATCTCCTATTGATTGTGTACCTTTCTCCTGTGTCAGGATAGATGTCCTGTAAGTTTAGCCATATACATTAACCCTATAGAGAATTGGATAATTATAAAACAAATCACATATTTCACCCACTATCCATAAACTATACCTATCTCACAACTGTCAGGAAGTGTCTGAGTTTCAACCCGGCCTGCCTGGTCGAAATCAAGGCATACATCAATGGCGGGATCCGGAGCGATTATAGTGTCAAGATAACCCTGGGGATCATAGG
>CAYWZR010000116.1:0-7727 GCA_964462885.1 uncultured Nitrospirota bacterium | reverse complement strand
GGCACTCGCGCTGTATCGCCTAAATATACAGTGTTTTCTTCAGGCAGTCTGCGGTGAATTTCCTTTAAAACTGTCAAGCCCCCAAGTCCTGAGTCAAACACTCCTATGGGAAAATCACAGTTCTTCATAATCCTGTCTCCAGGCACTGGCAGCGTCTATATGTCCCCACAAAGTGTCAACTTCCTTAGAATCTATCAGAAACTTTATTGCCTTAATATCTGGAATGTTTTTTCTTAAGCTTTGGAAAAAACTCTGAATTGCCAGATATTCTCCAAAAGCATCCTTTGGCAGGCCAAGGGCTTGCCGGTCAAGGTCAATGTAGACGGTACCGTCTGTATCAAGATAAAAACCCTTTAACTCGGCTCCTGGCGGAACGATCCTCTCAAGCGAAGCCTCTTCTGGACCTCGTAGCAATTCCCGGACGATATCCTCTCCAAGCGATAGTTTTCCGCGTCTTTCAGGGATTTCCCTGGTTTCAACCTCGAGTTTATCTTCTCCAGGGAAAGCCAGAAATACAACCATACTATCTGTTTCTGGATGATATATAGGGACGGACTCTTTATCATTCTTAACACTTTGGCCCCAATAGAGTCCCCCCACGACACTCACAACTATTAGAATAGCCATCGGAATGATCCATCCTAAGCTAATATCTTGTTTGTTCTGCATATGGCGGTGATAGCTCCGGTTCGTTTTCTTCTGTCATTGAAAAGACAATGGCTTGAAGCAGGGGGGATAGAGCTTCCTCATCGGTGAAGTCGATATCCGATGGTATCTCAAGCACCACACCAGGAGTTCGGATGTGATCCGCCAAGTAAATTGGCAGGCGCCGGTCTAATACCTTATCAGAACCGAAAGCGGCCGAGAGAGCATCGATCATACGGTTTTTTATTCTTATGCTGTCAACAAGGACTTCCTTGCCGGTAATGTTAAAAACCGAGAAAAACCGGCGGCCTACATGAAGACTGATAAATAGGTCTGGTTTTTCTTTCATTACCCGCTCGACTCTTTCGGGCAGGGGCAAGTATCTGTTGGAAACCCTTGTAAGAATAACCTCTGCCCCTCCTTGAGTGAAAATATCTTCCAGGTGTTTGGCCAGCTCAAGGGCGAGCTCCTTTTCCCCTGGAAGCCCTGGATCATATCCGCCGTGTCCTGGATCAATTACGAGCTTGTCTATTCCTGCTGCTCTTTCTATCATCAGCTTTTTAACTGATCTTCTGTTTCCGGAAAAAGTCCATTCTTCCGGCAGACCTCGGCGTGACGATGTGGTGGTGTAAGCTGTTGCAGCAATAAGCAAAAAGCTGAATGCAAATATTAAAAGATATATTAAAACGAACTTTTTCACACCGATATTATAGAACAGCAATAGAAGAAATGTGACTACTTAAGGGAATTTGCTTTGCTTTGCGTTG
Organism: uncultured Nitrospirota bacterium; assembly: GCA_964462885.1. Taxonomy (GTDB): domain Bacteria; phylum Nitrospirota; class Thermodesulfovibrionia; order SZUA-242; family SZUA-242; genus JALUUO01. The sequence continues at coordinate 6,315 of CAYWZR010000116.1, read as the reverse complement.
ATTACAAAGAAATGTTGCAGTCACAGAGGTGCTTAAGTAAACTAGTTGTACGGCGGGGAGCGGATAGGGTTCTGGTGTCCCTCACGGACTTCAAATCCGATGTTGAGCCCCAAAAGGGTTCAGGGTGGGTTCGATTCCCACACGCTCCCGCCAATGTTAAGTAGAGAAAATAGGGGCAACCATATGGGCTTGCCCCTACATTATCGTTGTTTATGAAGGGGCAGGCCCCTGTGGCTTTCCTACTTTAGATCAGGTTGATACATCAGCTTCGGGTCCATTTTGTAACTCCAGGGCAGTCCTTCAAGACGCCATCCACCAATCATGCGTTTTCCATAATAAGGGCTGCTTTTATCCTTTACCTTATCACCCTCAAAACCACCAAGCACATTAAATACTTTGTCTGCCTTAAATCCGCAATCAACCGCATTCGTTGTTGAAGCGATGGTTCTTTTAGCGCTTCGGCATAACATAAGCAAAGTGTCTGTCTCCGGGTTAAACTTCTCCTTAAGATCCCTGCAGAAATTTTTATTTGACACCTTTTTATATCCTCTTTTGCCCACTTTGGTTGTTAAAAACAGCCATGGAATATTATAGGCTCCAACAGGGTGGCCGATATCCTGGTATTCATAACGAGTTCTTACATCCACCAAAAAGGTATGTTTTGGATCTTTTTGGAGCATTTGGTACGCTTCTTTAGGCGTTAGGTCTCCACCCTTGTGCTTTCCTTTTACTGGATATGTCTCCTGGTTTAGTGCAAAGGCAAACGAACTAAAGGCAAATCCCAGAACGAACGTCAACAACAATGTTTTTTTCACTTTTTTCATGTTTTTCTCCTTTTTACAATAATGTGGTAAGAAGTTTCTTTCCAAGTACGGAAAATGAATGTACTTTGGAACCCCCTGTCATGCCCTTTATCTTTAAGGACCCTAGTTTAAGGCATATTTCCCCCTTGTCAAATAGTCTGTATTTAGGCTATAAATAATTTATCGGCAATATTTGTTAACATATTAAAAGTGAGTCTAAGTTTACTCTAAGGAGGATATTACAGATGGCTAAAACCGAACTTAATTTTAAGGGGATAGCGTGTCCGATGCCGATTATGAAAACGGCTATGGCTTTTAAAAAGGCAGCTTCAGGTGACATTTTTGAAATTGTGTCTAATGATCCTGGTTTTGAGGCTGACATTACTGCCTGGTGTAGCGAGACTAAAAATAAATTAGAGGGTATTAAGAAGGTTGGTGGTGACACTATTGCTACAATAACGAAAAAGTAAAACAGAAAATACCAACTAAATCAATCAAAGGAGCTATCAACGATGAGCGACGGTGATATTGCAGAAAAGGTTAAAGAGCTGGAAGAACGTATTACTCAGCTTGAAAGTAGCAAGGACAACCTCACCATGATACTGTTCAGCGGGGATTTCGATAAAGCCATGGCCGCCTTTATTGTTGCTAACGGTGCCTTGGCCATGGGTAAAAATGTTACGATGTTTGTGACCTTCTGGGGGCTTGACGCCATTAAGAAACCTGCCTTTAGTACGGCAAGTAGGACATTTTTGGAAAAGATGGTTCTAATGATGAGGCCAAAAGGACCGAAAAAATTGGGCACATCAAAAATGAACTTTGGAGGCATAGGCCCGAAACTTTTTAGTTATATGATGGGGAAAAAGAACGTAGAGACACTTCCTTCTCTCATCGAAATGGCTACTGAATTCGGGATTAATATTATAGCCTGCCAGATGTCTATGGATGTAATGGGGATAAAAAAGGACGATCTGATTGACGGCGTTGAGGTAGGGGGCGTAGCAGCATTCCTTAGCAGTTCCTATAAAAGTCAGACCACTTTGTTTATCTAATCAGAATGGTAAACTCAAAATTAAAAGGGGCAGCCACAGGCTACCCCTTTTGGGTTTTGATTGGTTTAGCTTAATTTATTCTAAAAAAGGTAGCTCAGCTGTATCCCAACAGAGTCTTCCTCCAGGGAGATTTTTGCCCCTGAATCAGCTGTAAATGGCGTTGCATCTTGAAAGCCTTGCGGTACATCGCCTTTTCCGGTTGCTTCATTTTTCATCGCCTTCATGTAGGCAAGAGACACTCCCCAGTGTTCGCCTAGCATGTAGTCAATTCCGCAGGTTATATGGTGCTCAACAAGTGCAGGTAAAATAAGGTTGTTAAATACATCGGCTTCATCAATGGGAGCCTTTGAGTAATTGTATCCGACACGAAGAGCGAGTCCTTTAATCGGTGGTATATATTGTATGCCCAGGGCATATATCCACTGATCTTTCCAGCCGAAGTCCAGTGTTGTTTTATTTGTAGGCCCGTTTTTTGTCATGAAAGCTCCGTTAGGGCCTTTAAAATCTACCTTGTCGTGGGTGGATGACCAGTTAAGCCACTTAACATCCATGGCAACCATTATGGTTTTAGTTGGTTGTAGGGATACACCGATAGCAGCTTGCTGCGGATAATCCAGGTCCATTTTATATGTTCCAGCCTGACCTGTTGCTCCGTTAAAGTTTTTTACATCATCTGTGCCTACACGAAATTCACTGTCACTGAACATCTGTTTGGAAGAGTATGAGGCTCCAAGTGTGGCCCATTTGGCGACATCATACATCACGCCGAGAGTTGCGCCAAAACCCATCTGGTTTGTTGGGCGGCCCAGGTCCAGGTTTACATCCATTTGAGTTATACCCAACATAGGATTAGTTGGATCATTATAAAATGGTATGTTTTGAATTTTTTGTTTGATAGTCACAGATTGGTAATCTATATTAAGGGCCAGTCCAATGCTTAGGGAGTCGTCAACATTCCATGCAACGGTAGGTGCCATTTTCCAAAACTGTATGGCAGAAAAGCCACTGAATGTGACATCGTCGAAGGTTCCTGACGAAGCTCCAGACATTTGATCAAGAGCAGTACCCGGCATAAATACTGTTTGGTCATAGTCCACACCGAGTCCCGAGGTAACATACATGCCGCCGCCAAAGAAGACATCGTCTTTTCCAAAGGCGGGTGCTACCCAGCCAAGAGAAGGAATGCCGTAGAGTTTAGCACCACCTTCGTTACTCTCACCTCCTAGTGTTGGTGCAGAGAAGTTAACAGAACGTTTGGGCATGAATGCTTCTACGCTGAAGTCTGCCCTCTTGCCAATCCGTGCCATACCTGCAGGATTTGAAATAGCCGTCATCGCATCCATCGGAGCTGCTGTGACAGCGCCACCCATGCTTTTTTGTTTTGCACCAATGCCGATCAACTGGTAACCATTAGTTGCCATTGCAGTGCCGGTCAGACCGAAAACTATAAACAACGCCAGAAGAAATACATACGACTTTTTTACCTTTTCCATTTTTTTCATTAGACACTTTTCCATTAACAGTTTCTCCTTCTAGAAATAGATTTTTAGCCTGTCCCAAAAAGCTGCTTTATACAAACTACTGAAAAACATTCTTCCCGATTTGGAAGTTAAGGCTAGTTTATCAGAAGTTTTTTTTCAGGGCAATAGTGTCAAGGTCAGCTTAGATAACTCACGAGTACAGAATTATTGATACGGCCCAACATGGTTCTTATATCCAAAATACTGAAACATCATAGTCTTTAATTCTTTGATCTTTTGTGACAAGAGATAAGTTGTTGTAATTAGCTTGTGCAATTAATACCCTATCGAATGGGTCTTTATGGTGGTCTGGGAGTAATGTCGAATCTATCATTTCTGCTGCAGAAGGATCAAGCAAGCGAATATTAGTATTACTCAGTAGTTCATTCTTCCATTTTTCCCAGCTTACTACAAAAAAATAGATTAATCAAAAGCGATTTGTTCTGTTGAAATCGTGCTGTCAGTCGTGATAATGTGTTTCTTAAGGGAAAAATACCTGAGTAGAGGGGTTATGCTGAGTAAAGAGGATTTATTCAGCTACAACTATAATGAGAGCGATAATTTTATCTGTTTTTTTTGTATTGGTTACATCTAGTTATGCATTAGATAAAATATCAGTTTTTTTTCCTGAAATAGTTATCCAATTAGAAAATAATGAACTTATTGTAGAGATAGCAAACAGCCCGCTTTTGCGGCAAAGGGGCTTGATGTTTAGAAGATTGTTGCAAGACAATCACGGTATGCTTTTTATTTTTGAAGAGAGCGGGTTACACGGTTTTTGGATGAAAAACACATACATACCTTTGGATATCGGCTTTTTTGATGAAAACAGAGTTTTAATTGAGGTTCACTCCATGGAGCCTCATTCCTTAGAGGTCACAAGAGTTTCTAAAAACGCAAAATATGCTTTGGAAATAGCTCAGGGTTGGTTTAAAAAAAATAAAATTAAACCAGGTTCCAAGTTTGTTTTTCAGTGAGGCATACCTCTTCAGTTTACACATCACATTTCTTTCTGAAGACCTGTAATGATTCTTTGTACAGTTTGCCGGTAGGTGAAGTCTTTGATGCATTCTCTGGCTACAGAGATGGTTTGAAGCCTCTGCTTTTCATCTGTCATATAGTGGTTTATCAATCGAACCAGATCTTCTGGATTGTGATATGTGGGAATATCCATCAGACTTTCAAGCCCGTAGACGGGGTCAGTAATTACCAGAGTGCCGGCAGCCAGGGCATCTAGTATTCTGGGATTTATAAATCCTTCACGGCTCATGTCGTGGTGGTGATCGTTAAGGACAATTCTGGAAGATGAGTATAGCTCGTTTAATTTGTTGTTGGGATATTCCGGCCCGCGATACCATCTGGAGGCTGTGAGATCGCCATTCCAGCCGTTGCCCCATATGCTTAAGTCAGCAGACTTCAAATTTTCTTTAATGGAGAGCAGGTCTTGAATGAGTTTTCTTTGTCCGTTTCTTCTGTTATTGCCGACAAAAACCGTACTGTGTAACTTTTTTTCAGGTGTTAGTGGCTTCATATGTGTAGGAAGCATAAGCCACTCAGCCTCGAACCCCATGCGGTGTATTTTTTCTATGTAGGGTTTTGATATGCAGTAGATTTTATTGTAGCCTGAAAGAATATCCGGATTGATTTTATCAGGGTGGCTGTGAATCCATAGTATTTTTATTGAAGCGTTGGGGAGATCATTCATCGGCGAACCAAAAAGATGAATTAAAATTTCCGGTACGGTCTGATCAATCCGACAGCCTTGCCTTATAAATTCCTCCTCCAGGCGGTGTTTAATCCAGTAGTCTCCCCAAAGGGGCCGCCGCTCCGGTTTTGTATCAAGATCACAGTAGGCAGCTACAGCTATTGTTGGAGAGTTTTTAATAGGCTTTGACTTTATATTTGTTGGTTTACTCATTGAAGTTTTATATGGCATCTTGAATGCCATTTGAGAGCTTTTCCCTAAGATATGCCGCAACTATCTGGTAATATTTAAGCATCGAGTCGATTTCTATCCACTCATTGTCTGAGTGTAGCCCGCCTACTTTCGGACGCGACATAATTACAGGGATTTTAAGCATGGTAAAAAAACGTCCATCTGATCCTCCGTGTTCGCGTATCAGCTTTACAGGCCGACCGGTAATCTGTTCTGTAATCCTTAGAAAAACCGGGTCAGGTTCTGTGATAAGTGGTTCAGAGGTGAATTCAGGGTGAAAAACTGTTTTACTGTCTAGCAGCTCATTTACCATTGCGATCATATCATCGGCGGTTTTTACTTCTGTGAAGCGAATATCAATCACAGCTTCGGCACTGCCTGGAACACTGTTAGGCGTGGTGTTTTCGGTTTTAAGAGTATTGATCGATATTGTGTGATGCCAGTGTCCGATCTTTTTTTCGGTTTCAGAAAGTTTGAAATTGCTGAAGTGGTTTGTAAGATTCATAATGTTTTTCATAAGTCGGTGTGCTGCGTTATCGCAGGCCCAGGGACGTGCGCTGTGGCCTGAGCTGCCTCTTGAGACAAGCCTGCCTGCAATCACCCCTTTTTCCATTCTTACAATTTCATTTAGTGAGCCGGAGTCCGGTATTATTGCTAATCCGGGCCGGCATCTCCTTTCGTTTACAAGATAGTCTACGCCGTGTTTTCCGCCTGATTCCTCGTCGGATGTTATCATCAGACCGATCGGAAGGTCCGGGCGGCTTGATAGAAATTGTTTGAAAAGTTCGGTTATCAGGGCCACCTGTCCCTTCATGTCACCTGCTCCCCTGCCGTAGAGTCTGTTCCCCTCTGTTCTTGGATGAAAATCCTCTGGGGCTGCCTCTACCACGTCCACATGTCCTACAAGAAGTACCTGGATATTGTTCAGGTTATCCAGATGGCGGGGCCTGGCCAGAAAGGATGGACGACCGCCGGAAGTGTAATCCTCTATCTTTACTGACGGG
>CAYWZR010000115.1:0-7759 GCA_964462885.1 uncultured Nitrospirota bacterium | reverse complement strand
GACAACAAGCTGATAACCTGACCACCTAAATATTATGGATTTTCTACGCTCAATTCCGTTTGTTTCAGCGATCGAGGAAGCCGGATACCTCGATAAAGTCTTAGCAGTCATCGGTATATTCGCCGCTTTCTTTTTAATAAAACTTTTAAGCAAAGCAGGAAAAGCCGCTGTTGGTACGGCAGATACATCTTCGCGCATAAAAGACGCTATCTGGCCTCCTGAGAAACAGGCCGCAGGCATGGAAAAACGCGGGGACTTTGAACATGCAGCACTTTTATACAAAGCAGCAGGAAAACTCAATGAAGCGGTCAGGTGTTACCAGCAACTTGACGATTCTGTAACAGCCGGAGAGTTTCTTGAGGCCATGGACCGCCTTGCCGAAGCCGAGGAAATGTACCGTAAGGCAAACAGCCGGAACCACTTAAAAAACGTTTTAATGTCACAGAACAAGTGGGACAAGCTTGCAGAAATACTTCTATCTGAAGGTAAAAATAGCATGGCTGCTGAGGCTTTTGAAAAGGCAGGCATGCTGCTTCGTGCAGCCGAGATTCACAATTTGGCAAATAATTTCGAGAAGGCCGGAAACCTGTATAAGGCTGCTGGAGAAAGCTTGAAAGCAGCGAATGCATTTGAAAAAGCCTACATGCAGGATAAAGTGTTCATGAAAGAAAGATCGGAACTAGCCATCTTGGCTGCTGATCTATTTGCTGAAGCCGGGGCAGCAAAAGAGGCAGGCAAGATGTACTCACTAGGCAACCAGCCTACTGAGGCCGCTGCTGCATATGAGTCCGTCGGTATGCACCAAGAGGCTGGAGAACTTTATTTCACTGCTAAACAGTATGAAAAGTCAGCAGAGTGTTTTAAATCGTCAGGCGATACGATCCAGGCAGCACTAGCACTTGCGGAACAGATGGAGTCTGAGGGAAACATTGCCAAAGCAGCAGCCTTTTACCATGAAGGAAAAAATACAATGAAAGCCGCCGAGATGTTCGAGGCGGCAGAAATGCATGCTGAGGCTGCGGAGTGTTATTCAGAGATGGGTGAATACAGAACAGCTGCGGAGTGTTTTGAAAAATCAGGACAAACTTTAAGCGCAGCCAATATGTTTCAACAGGCAGGAAAGTTCGAACATGCAGCAGAATTGTTTCTTGCCGTTGGAGAAATGGAAAAGGCCATAAGTATGTTTGGCAAGTATGGACGATTCTACGATGCCGGAATGTTGCTTTCTCAGCTCGGCATGACAGGACAGGCCATTACAGAGCTTAAAAAAGTGCCTGTTGAAGATAGACGATTCAGGGAATCTAATTATCTACTTGGAAATCTTTTAAGAAAAAGTGGACTTCTACCCGAGGCTATCGAGGCATATAAAAATGCTGTGGCACAAGACTCGATCGGAGTAGGAACCATGGATATTTATTACAAACTCGCCATAACTCTCGAGGCAGAAGAGCACCCTGAAGAGGCACGTCCTATATTCAGAGAAATTTTTTCGATTAAACCAGACTACAAAGATGTGAGGCAGCGAACTGAAACAAAATCCTGACATAATTTTTGCACGCGCCGAGCGAGCAAGAATATCTGCCCAATACCCCAAAGCCCTTCTACTGTATTCGGATGCACTTACCTCCTATGCTCAAGAAGGAGGGATTGACGGTATAATTGACTGTCATGTGGCTACTGGCGATACTCTCAGAATGACAGGAGAGTTCGAAACAGCCATATCCAATTACAACGAAGCGCTGGAAATCGCCGAAGATCCATTAGTGATCGCTGACTGTCATTGCGGTATTGGCCTGTCTTACCGTGCGCTCGGTGACTGGAAGACAGCGCTGCAACGCCTTAAAAAAGCCGATAAGATTTATCTAAAACAAGAAGATCGCCGGGGACATGCCTTTACTACATGGGCGCTGGCAGGCACTTATAGAATCAAAGGCGATATTTCACAAGCAATTGAAACCTTTAATGCTGCACTCAAAGAGTACCGGGAACTCAGGGATCGCCGCGGTATCGGGTACTGCTATAACGGCCTTGGAGGAGTAAGCCGTATTGCCGGAAATTTCAAAAACTCTGAAAAATATTACAAGAAGGCCAACCAGGTTTTCGAGCGGCTTAAAGACCGTTTTGGAAGGGCTTACTCCTATTGCGGCCTGGGTAACTCACGCCGCATGGTGGGAGATTACCACAATGCAGTCGACTACTTTAAAAAAGCCAGCCGCCTTTATAAAAAAATAGGGGACAGGGTAAGCTATGCATACACGCTATGGAGCCTTGCTACAACACACAAAATGAAAGGCAGCCACAGACGTGCGTTCAGAAATTTAGAAAAAGCCGAGTCACTTTTCAAAATAACCAATGACCCCCGTGGCCTCGTATATTGCAAGCTGGGCTACGGTGAACTCCGCCTGCTGGCAGGAGACCGCACAGGAGCGAGACGCTTTTTCAAAAGCGGCCTTAGCATCGCCGAAAAGTTCGGCTTTAAGGTGGAGGCTGCCCATGCCAAAATGCTTCTTGAGCTCCCCTCCGGATATATCAAACTTGGTATAAAACTCGACTTCCAAGCCCCTCCGTACAACCTGCCATAAAAACCTTATTTTTACGTGCAATTCTAAATTCCATCTTCTTACTGATAGAGGCTGCCTAGTTTTATGTCCCACCGCAGAGATCCCAGCGTGCTAAATTCTCACATCTGGCTCCGCAGAGATACTCGCTTCGCACCGGCAAAAAGGAACCGGTGTCTATCTGAACTACCTGTGAAAACTGCCCGTTGGAAATGTGGGAACTACGGTATTTGAAGGGATTGATACAATAAGAGTAAAATAACCTAACAGTTGCATAAGATGTCACGCTGAGATCGCCCTTACTCTGCGTCTATAGTACTATTGTATTTTAGACACATATTCGAATTTTCTGAATTTTATGAATTTCACGTACAGTTTTTAAGTACGCTTCAATCCAGAAAATGCTTCCGGGTTCTCAGTGCAAAAAATATGCAAAATTGGGATAATAAAAACAAAAACTGTTTTTGGAGTAAAAAATTGCCTAAACGTACAGACATTAAAAAGATTCTCCTGATCGGCTCAGGGCCGATCGTAATAGGTCAGGCATGTGAATTCGATTATTCGGGGGCTCAGGCCTGCAAGGCATTACGGGAAGAAGGTTATAAAGTGGTGCTTGTTAATTCAAACCCGGCCACTATAATGACTGATCCAGATATGGCGGATGCAACTTATATCGAGCCGCTTACGCCGGAAATTCTCGAGATGATAATCGAAAAGGAACGTCCCCAAGCTCTGCTTCCTACCATGGGAGGCCAGACTGCGCTTAACCTTGCGGTAACACTTGGTGAGTCGGGCATTCTGGATAAACACGGAGTAGAACTAATAGGGGCTAACCTGGCCGCCATTAAAAAGGCTGAAGACCGCGACTTGTTTAAACAGGCGATGGAAAGAATCGGCCTAGAAGTACCAAAAAGCGCCGCTGTTAAAACTGTTAAGGAAGGTATTGAGGCGATAGCCGATATAGGATTTCCGGCAATTCTACGCCCGGCATTCACCCTTGGAGGAAGCGGAGGCGGAATAGCCTATAACCAGCAGGAGTACGAGGAGCTTCTTAAAAAAGGCCTGGATCTCAGCCCGGTTTCTCAGGTACTGGTAGAAGAATCGGTAATAGGCTGGAAAGAATTCGAGCTCGAGGTAATGCGGGACTTAAATGATAATGTTGTCATCATATGCTCCATAGAAAATATCGATCCAATGGGTGTTCATACCGGAGACTCCATCACCGTTGCTCCTGCTCAGACACTCACAGACAAGGAATACCAGATAATGCGGGACGCTTCAATCGCCGTAATCCGGGAGATAGGCGTGGATACCGGCGGTTCGAACATCCAGTTCGGCCTGGATCCAGCAACTGGACGTATGGTAATTATCGAAATGAATCCAAGGGTTTCAAGAAGTTCCGCACTTGCCAGTAAAGCCACTGGGTTTCCCATAGCAAAGATAGCGGCAAAGCTTGCTGTGGGCCTTGCACTTGACGAAATACGAAACGACATCACACGCTCGACACCCGCATCATTTGAGCCGACAATAGATTATGTTGTTACAAAACTTCCTAGATTTGCGTTTGAAAAATTCTCTGACACTGACCCTACCCTTACCACACAGATGAAATCCGTGGGCGAAGCGATGTCCATTGGCCGTACTTTTAAAGAGTCGCTTCAAAAGGGACTTCGCAGCCTGGAGATAGACTCAGCCGGGTTTGAGGAAAGACCGGTTGATGATCTGCCAGCTAAACTCAAGGTTCCAAGTGAGGACCGTATATACTACGTTGCCCAGGCATTCAGACAGGGAATGAGCTTATCAGAGGTGCATGAGTTTACCAACATAGACCCATGGTTTCTTGTAAACATAGAACAAATCATTGGCATGGAAACCTGTATAAAAGATGAATTAAAAACCGATGCCGGGCCGATAAGGCCTGAACTTTTACACCAGGCAAAAGAGTTCGGTTTTTCAGATCAGAGACTGGCCATTCTGACAGAGTGCAAAGAGTCTGACATTCGAAGTCTCAGAATAGAAAACAGCATTTTGCCTGTCTTTAAACGTGTGGATACCTGTGCAGCCGAGTTCAAAGCCTTTACACCGTATCTATACTCCACATACGAACTCGAATGCGAATCAGTACCTAGCAAAAAGAAAAAGGTTATGATCCTTGGCTCAGGACCAAATAGAATCGGACAGGGTATAGAATTCGATTATTGCTGTGTACACGCCGTGCTTGCTTTTCAGGAACTCGGCTACGAAACAATCATGGTTAACTGTAATCCTGAGACTGTAAGCACCGACTACGATACTGCTGACCGGCTCTACTTTGAGCCGCTGACCTTAGAAGATGTACTGACAATCGTAAGGCTTGAAAACCCCGAAGGCATTGTCGTTCAGTTTGGTGGACAAACACCGCTTAAACTCGCTGTACCGCTTGAGAAGGAGGGAGTAAAAATTCTTGGAACTTCGTCAGATTCAATAGACCGGGCTGAGAACAGAAAGCGCTTTAAGCAACTGTTAGAAAAACTCGGGTTGAAGCAGACCGAAAGCGGTACTGCATTTAACGCTGATGAGGCACTTCTCATAGCCGATAAAATTGCCTATCCTGTAATGGTTCGTCCATCATACGTGCTCGGTGGAAGAGCAATGGAGATAGTGTATGACAGGACAAGCCTTGCAAATTACATGGAACGTGCAGTCAGAGTTTCTCCGGAACACCCAGTGCTTGTCGATAAGTACCTTGAGGATGCCATTGAGGTGGATGTGGATGCAGTAGGCGATGGTACAGATGTGATAATCGGCGGCGTTATGGAACATATAGAAGAGGCCGGTGTCCATTCAGGAGATTCCGCATGCTCACTGCCACCCTACTCTCTTTCCTCTGAGGTTATTGAACGTATAAAAGATCAGACAGTGGCAATGGCCAGGGAACTTGATGTAATAGGCCTGATGAACGTTCAATTTGCCGTAAAAGAGAATGAAATATATGTACTTGAGGTAAACCCAAGGGCATCCAGAACAGTACCTTTTGTTAGTAAAGCCACAGGCGTGCCGCTTGCCAAAATTGCCGCCAAGGTGTCGGCTGGCATGACTCTTAGCGAGCAGGAACTATTCGATCCGAAACCCATAAGCCATTTTGCGGTGAAAGAAGCAGTGTTCCCCTTTGACCGTTTTCACGGAGTAGATACTCTGCTTGGACCGGAAATGAAGTCCACCGGCGAGGTTATGGGGATAGACGACGATTTCGGACGTGCTTATTTTAAGTCACAGGCTGCTGGCTATAACGTGTTGCCCAGTAATGGAAAGGTTGTTGTTAGCGTAAAAGAAAAAGACCAGCCTCTGGTAGTTCCTGTGGTTAAAAAACTTCTTGATCTTGGTTTTAGTATTATGGCGACCAGAGGCACAGCAGACCACATGAGAAAGCATAATCTCGAGGTGGAGACAGTAAATAAGGTGGCCGAGGGTAGACCACATATTGTAGATTACATAAAAAACGGCCAGATAAACTACGTGATAAATACGGTTTCCGGCGCAAAGGCACAGAAAGACTCATTTTCGATAAGGCAGAGCGCTCTAGAGCATAAAGTCCCTTACACCACAACAATTGCAGGCAGCAAGGCAGCGGCTGATGCTCTGGAGGTTATGCTTAGAAAGGGAGTAAATGTCAGATCTATGCAGGATTATCACCGGTAAACATTTTTTTCGACAGAGCCCGAAACGCGGCAAACACCTTTAATGGCTAAATGATAAAGTCAGCGGAACCAGGAAAGCCCAAAAGATCGTATTATTAGAAAGGCTTAGCAGCTTTTATGGTAAAAATATTTAAAATACTTCTTGGCCTTATTGTAGTGCTTGGGGCTTTATTTATTCTAATCTTCATTATAACAATGGGAGAATATTTGGTTCCTAAGACAGTATCAGAGGATCAATCCATTCCCCATGTAACAATTAAAGGTGTAACATTTCATACAGAAACATTTGGAGATCCCGCAAACCCGGTTGTTATTGTTGTTCATGGAGGGCCTGGGTGGGATTATCGAAGTTTGCTTCCCTTAAAAGATCTTTCGGATGAGTTTTATGTCGTATTTTATGATCAACGTGGAACTGGTCTTTCCCCACGAGTTAGTCACCAAACATTCACATTGGAGTCATCTCTTGAAGATCTTGATTTAATAGTTGATTATTTTACTAAGGGAAAGAAAGTAAGCTTGATAGGGCACTCATGGGGAGCAATGCTTGTTTCTGGTTATGTAGGTAAACACCCTAAAAAGGTTAGTCATGCAGTTCTTGCAGAACCAGGATTCCTTACAACTGATATGATAAAAGAAGCTGGTATCAATTTCGGACCAAAATTAGAATTAGGTTTTATTCTCCATGCTGCCAAAGTCTGGTTTCAATCACTTCACATAAAATCTCCTGATGAATATGCTTCTTCTGATTATTTCTTAGGTGAAGTCGCACCATATGCAAATCCAGGATATTATTGCAATGGAGTTATACCAGAAGTTGGAACAAAACACTGGAGGGTTGGCTCTCTGTCGATGCAAAGCGTTATGGATTCAGTAATGGATTCAGATGGAAATATTGATATTGACTTAACAAAAGGCATTGATAAATATACAAATAAGGTTCTTTTCATTGCTAGCGAGTGTAATACCAAAATTGGGTTAAATTATCAAAAAAAGCAAATGAAGTTTTTTCCTAATGCAACTCTTGTTGTTATTAAAGGAAGTGGACATATGATGTTTGGTGAAAAGCCTGTAGAAAGTATCAGGGTTGTCAGAGAGTATTTAAAAAACAATAAAGATCCTAGAACAAATTAGAAAAATTAGAAAAAGTCCAAAAAAATCACTGCCACCCCCCTGGTCGGTTCGTCACCAGTGCTCGCTTATCTTTCTTAAGTATTCAATATCATTCCAGTTATGGCCGAGAATCTTTGTTCCATATTTGTCTGCTTCCAGGGAGTTGCTTGAACCAAATACTAAATTTACGGGCGGACTGAGGGGAGCGCCGGATATATGTGAGTCTTTCATACCAACAGTAGCATCTACAATGGTCCAGTGAGGCCTTATTACTTTTATAAGGTCACTTACGCAACCGTGGGGATTGTTCTTGTGAATCTGTGATTTTTTATACGTCCAGTACCCGCTGTAATGGGCCGATGGAAGCACTCCTACCAAATTTTTCAGCCCAAGGGTTACTCCCAGCATAGAGTG
>CAYWZR010000114.1:0-7801 GCA_964462885.1 uncultured Nitrospirota bacterium | reverse complement strand
CTCCCTTGGGTCTGGCAAAGGTTCCGACAGCGTCTCCGCATTCTCCGATGACAAGGAGGAGATTTCCATCTGGGTCAAACTTCTGTATTCTGCAGTTTAGAGTGTCTGAAACATAGAGATTGCCATCTTTGTCAACGGTAAGATTTGTCGGGTGATAGAACTGTCCTTCCTCTTGCCCCGGATCGCCGATAATGCTTAAGCTTTCTCCTGTGTTTTTATCAAGCACTTCAACTTCATGATCCCGTGAATCTGCAACATATAGTTTGTCCTCAAACACGGCAACATCGGTTGGCTTAAACTGTTCTTTGTTGCCAAAAGCCCGTTTGAAGTTATTTTCTTTGTCAAAGACGACGACTTGATGGCGTTCATAGTCGGCAACATATTTTGTCCCATTTTCATCAAAAGTAATATTGATAGGGCGAATGAGGTTTCCGGCTCCCTCATCGTGTAGCCAGTCGAACTTTTTGTTTGCAACATCAATAACCATAACAGTTCCGAACTGGACATCACAGACATAAATAATGCCGTTATATACCTCTACACCATAAGGTTTTCCAAAACTCTTGACACTTACTCCGCCAACAACAAACGCTTCAAATGAGGAGTGATTCTCTATATCCCTTGAGGATGATATACGTTTAAGAAACTGTACTTTTGGTGATTCTGGAGCAGGTGGGAAAAACCTGGTGCCAAGTTTTTGCCCTGTCATTGCACATCCACTCATTAGGAAAATAATGATTAAACCTATAACCATTAAATAATGGGGCATATGATTAGTGCGTGAAAAAAACTTTTTGTCTATAACTTGCATGATCAAACCTCCGGCTTTATAATGCCTTGATTTTATTAGATAATATCACTTGGTAAAATAAAAAATCAAGGCATTGTTTTTGCCGAAAAAAAGCCCTGCGCTTAACCATGCACAGGGCTGTGAATATATTGATTACAACTATATTTATTTTATATGACAAGTCAGACAAAGTCCGCTGGCTGTTCCCCCCTGGGTGGCTGACTGGGCTACTCTCAGTAGGTTCGTGTTAGGAACTGATTCCTGATCATGGACGTCATGACATGAACTGCACTGTACTTTGCCATTGTCTAGGACATCTGCAATTGTTCCGGATAGTCCCATAACCCTGGTTGTTGGATCCCAGAGATTTGGATCAGCTACGTTATTGTATTCAATTGAAATAGGATGAGTATTGCTCATGTTTTTATCGCCGCTTACGTCTGGAATGCCTGGTACCTGAAATTCACCTCCAGCAAAACTGCTAATATAAACTGATCCAGCATTTCCGTCAAATTGATCAATTCCTATGGTGCCGTCGTGGCAACCCAGACAGAGCTTAGAAACACCCATGGGTTCAGGCTCGGCAGCGCCATCTATAAAATTAGCATGACTGTCTTCCGCATACATAAGGTAGGTCGAGGAGCTTAGGTCATGATTCCATAAAAGCCCGAAATCAGCCCGATTGCTGCCGAAATCATGGGGTACATGGCATACGCGGCATATTTCTCCGCTGGTATTCCATGTCCGATTACTAAAATCATGAGGCGAATCAACAATGCCTAATCCGTTTCCCTCTGCAAAAGAAACCACTGCAGTCATACTTATCATTATTATTGTTGTACAACACAATATAGCTAATTTTTTCATTTTATAACACCCCTTCTTATTAAAATTGACTTGGACTCATATATGGATTTCTTAAATATTTTTTTACATTAAATTTTCAAAAAAAATCAAATTTTCGAACTTCCGAAAAAAAGTATTAGCAGAGATCTTCACCACCTTTCATTAAGAATGAATTATTCCTCCTGATTTTATGTTTTAATCTTATAACTGCAACTACCAGACCAGGTGTGAATTTTTTGTAAGAATTGATAGAAAATGTTAAAAAACCTTAGTCTAACGTAAGTATATTAAGTATATTGTGTTTAGTTGGATTAGTACTCTATAAGGTTGGGTAGGGAGATGGGTGCGCGTAATCCCTCAGTGATTGAGCCTTTTAGCGCAGTTGGTTGCGGTGAAAAATAGGGTGTGTTGCTGTATTTAAAAGCTAAGGCATAAGCGTAACCTGAGTATAAAAAGTGATTGTAGTATTAACTAGCTCAACGATTTTTTACAGCTTTTTCACGGTTATATTTTCTTGGAAAGTGGCATGCTGGTGCACAGCTACCGCCGTTATCTTCGATCTTAAATTTGAGTGGAAATTCCCACTTGCCGAACTTAGTTATTTCCCTGATATGCTTAGGACCTTTGGATGCGTGGATGTCGTGACAGACAACGCATCGCCGTCCCTTTTTGGGATCTTTTTTGACATGAACGTAATGTAAATTAGTTTCTCCATTTCTAAAGCCGGTACTATCGAATGTCTCTTTATCTTTAACCAGTTCTTCGTCATGGCATTCAAAGCATAGGTTGTACTTTTCCGGTGCAAACTCGGTGTAGAATGTAGACGGAAACGCTCTGCGCAGCATTCTGAATTCATCAGAACCGTGAGGATTGTGGCAGGCAGCACAGTCCCCATTCATCAAAATAGGACCGTGAAGTTGAGGGCGGTCTTTCAGCCAGCGTTTCATGTTTATAAGCCTCCCCTTATCAGTTTTAATTGCGCGATTATGACACTTCAAACAGAGGTCCATGGTCTCTTCCGCTTTAAGCTGCATTGGGAAATCTGATGCGTGTGGATCGTGGCAGTTTATACAGCTTCCTTTAGCTTGGATGGCTCCGTGTGGTGTCTTTGCCTTTTTTATATGTTCTTCCTTGTCTGAATGACAGCTATAACATAGCTCTGGTGGTGGCATAAGAAGCTGGTATTTGTTTTCGGTGCCGTGTGGACTGTGACATCCGGTACACCCGACTAGTTCAATGGCTGCGTGTACATATTTCTTTGTCTTAATAGCCTCTTCTTTCTCTACATGACACATGAGGCAGACATCTTTGCCCTCGGCAGGTAGGCGGAAAGGATATGGGGACTCGTGCGGATCATGACAGATCGTGCATTCTCCAGCAGCCACAGGAGCATGGACATATTTGTGTGTAGTCTTATCGTCTTCATGGCAGTTGAAGCAGAGCTTACTAACCGGAGCATCTAGAAGTTGATAGGGATTGGAGGATTGGTGGGGGCTGTGACACATAGTGCAGTCTCCAGACTCCACTGGCGCATGAACCTCTTTTTTGGTGTTCTTCGGATCATGACACATGTAACACAAAACCTCACCTGTATCAATGACCTTGAATTTATTGTTTTTTGTAAGCTCGTGACATACCATACAGTCGCCTGTTGCAAATGGGACGTGCACATACCCATTTGGCGGGGGCTTGGCGAGGTCTTTGTGGCATTTGAAACAGACTTCGGCCTCTGCACTATCAAGCCCTGCATGGTTATCTTTAGCTGAAAAAGCAGCTTGTGGGTGAAATAGACAAAACCATAAAATAAGTATACTGGTGAAAATAAAGAGCTTTTTTTGTAAAAAATGATTATTGTTTAGATAAAATTTTGGATACAGCAATCCTGACCTCGTTTACCATGAAGGGTTTATTAATAAAAGCGGATATACCAGCTTCTTTTGCCTCTTCTTTGTCAAGAAGAGAATCATATGCGGTCATCATTATGACCTTTGCATTTGGTTGAAGTTCCATTGTTTTACGCGCTACTTCGATTCCGTCACAATCAGGCATGACGAAATCCGTAATGATTACGTCAAAGTGCTCCTGCTTAATTTTTTCGATTGCTTCCAATCCGTCTGAGGCGGAGAAAACATTGAACTCATTTTTGCCCATGAATTGCTGAATCGACCATCTCACCAACTTTTCATCATCCACAACAAGCAAATTCATTTTAGCCAACCTCATTTGAAAGGCTCTCAAATAATGAAATTGCCTTTTATTTTGATCATAATATTTTTATTGATGCAACATTAATGCCACCTCTTACTTGGTTCAAGATTAATTCAATTTAATTCAATTCGATCTTTCTCTTAGTTTTTTTAGATCAGAGAAGATCATATTTTTTCATGCGATATCTCAGTGCGTCCCTGCCCATGCTGAGCAACTTTGCGGCATGGACCTGATTGCCATGGGATGCTGTAAGGGCTTGTTGAATGAGTTCCTTTTCCACATCTTCAAGGGAAACTCCCTCAGAGGGCAAGTGTACGGTAGAGCTTGCCGCACTTAAAACCTTTTCAGGTATAGTGATTTCAAGGGGTAGATGCTCAGGCAGAATAACCTCTTCATTCTCCAAAATGATCGCACGTTCAATTACGTTTTTTAGTTCCCGCACATTTCCGGGCCATTTATAGTTCAACATCATCTCTTCAGTCTCTCGTGAGATTCCTTGCACCTTTTTTTTGAAATCGCGGTTGAATGTGTTGATGAAATGCTGAATTAACAGCGGAATATCCTCTTTGCGTTCACGTAGAGGAGGTAGGAAGATGGGGAAAACCTTTAGTCGATAATAGAGGTCTTCTCTGAAAGTTCCGTTTGCAGATGAATCTTTCAGGTCGTTGTTGGTAGCAGCGATGATTCTGGCGTCTACCACAATTTCTTTTACGCCTCCCAGGCGTTTGAAGGACTTATTTTCGATAACCCTCAGGAGCTTGGCTTGTGTACTCATAGGCATAGCTCCGATTTCATCAAGCAGAATTGTTCCACTATCAGCCAGTTCAAAAAAGCCTTTTTTCATGACTTTGGCATCTGTGTAGGCACCTTTTTCGTGGCCGAAGAGTTCACTCTCGATAAGTGTCTCGGGCAGAGAAGTGCAGTTGATCTCCAGGTAGGGGTTTCCGGCTCGCCGGCTCTGATAGTGTATAGCCTTGGCAATCACATCTTTTCCTGTTCCGCTTTCTCCTTGTAGAAGTACGGTGGTCGCATCGCTTCTGGCTATTTTTTCGACCATTTCAAAGACATTAGCCATTATTGCAGTTCGTCCTACGATGTTTGCCATGCCATACAGTGCCTTTTGTCTATCCTTGAAGACATGGACTTCTTTTTTAAGATTTACTGTTTCGAGGGCTTTGGAGACAGTGATCTTCAGCTTTTCAAAGTTGAAAGGTTTTTCGATGAAGTCGTAAGCTCCCAGCTTCATGGCTTTCACCGATGTATTGACGTCTCCATATGCCGACATCATTATGACCAGGGAATCTTCGCGCAGTTTTTTTACCTTTTCCAGAACTTCTATACCGTCGACTCCGGGAAGTTTGATGTCCTGAAGAATAAGGTCAGGGCGTTCCTGTTCGATAATTTCCATAGCTTCTTCGCCGCTGTTTGCTGTTAGTACCTCGTAATTTTCCTTTTGCAGGTTTTCCTTCAGAGACCAGCAGATTAATTTTTCATCGTCCACCACCAGGATGGTTGCTTTAGACATTTTTAGCTATGCTCCTTTATATGTTTTGTCAGATGTTTCTGGCAGTGTTCATTGCCAGGTAATATTTTCAACAATCCAATATAAGCTCTGTATTTCTGGAACGATAAAACTCATATGGCTTCATTGTTCCCCTTTGTGACTGGAAGTAGAATAGTAAAACATGTTCCTTCTCCAAGGCGGCTGTTTACTTCTATTTTTCCATGATGTTGATGAATAATTTTTTGACTGATTGAAAGCCCCAGTCCGGTTCCTGTATGGCGTGTTGTGAAGAAGGGAGTAAAGATTCTGGACATATCTTGCGGAGATATTCCTTTTCCTGAATCCTTAACCCATATTTCCACGAAATGTTTTTTGTTAGGCAAGTGCCAGTGTTTGGAGAAAATTCTTAAGACCCCACCACTAGGCATTGCTTGGATGCCGTTGAGTCCCAAGTTAACCAGTACTTGCTGGATTTGCTTTTCGTCGATTTCGATCTTTGGAATGGTTTCATCAAGTTCCGTGACCACTTCTATCCCTTTCTGCGCTGCCCTCTCCTGGATCAGAAACACCACCTGACGGATCACTTTGTTGATGTTCTGCTGTTGCAGGGCAGGTTTTGCGGTTTTTGCGTAGCTTAAAAGATCTTTGATGTTCTGGTCTATTCGATCGATCTGTTTCAGTATTTCTTCAAATATTTCCCGGCGGGGATCATTTTCGGGCAAATCTCCCATCAGGATCTGCATAGCTCCGCTGATACCGGCTATAGGGTTTTTGATTTCATGGGCGATTCCGGCTGAAAGCTCACCCAGAGTTGCAAGCCTGTCCGCACGTTGCATACGTTGTTCGTGAAGTCTTTTTAAATCCTTCTGCGCTTTTTCCAGTTTTGAGATCATGGAATTGAAGTTTCTTCCCAACTCTCCGAACTCGAGAGTGTCATCCGGTTTAACCCTGGCTGTCAGATCTCCCTTCTCGGCCTTGCGCATGGTAGTTACTAAACTTTTAATAGGACGGTTCACAAGATAAGACAGTAGAAAAACGATGGATATTGTTAGAACCAGCATTGTGACCAGTACAGATGTCATCATGGATCTTCTAACAGTGGAGATTCGTTCGTGAAACTTCCGCATTGAAACTTCAACCTCTAGCACTCCATTAATCTGATTAAGAACAGGGCCGTGACAACGGAAACAGGGTGGCTGATTCAGGATAGGCTTTATGATATAGAAAACCGGTTGCTCAAAATTTTTCTGGTCAAAGGTTGTCTTGAAATTCTGTTTATGAAAGTTTTTCAACTCTTGTGCATCTACTTTTCTCCCTTTTTCTTCAGGGAGGCTGGAGATAAGGATAATTCCTTCTTTCGAAAATATTCTGACCTTCTCGAACTCTGGAAGTGTTCCAACTGTTTCGATTATGTTTCTGACTTCGTTGCTCCAGCCGTTTAACATGAAAGTCTTAAGGCTTTTCTCGATAGTCTCAGCAACGTCCATAAGCCTTTCTCTTGAAACGTCCATGAGTTGGTTGTACTGTATGCGAAGGTGGATATACGATGAGACACCGATGGCAATTGTCAGAATCAGGGTAAGAAATACAATAAATCTGGCTTTAAGGCTTCGGTTAAGTAGTTTAAATGTTTCCATGAATCAGGATTACGATTAATCATATTGTGGCATAAACAGCAAAATAAATATTAACATAAAAGAACTTTGTAACTCCCCAATATGTCGCTCTGGATTCAGAGTACAAGTTGACTTTTTATCGTGTTTCATGATAACACTGAAGTCAAAGCAGCTTTGGCTGTGAACTTTAAAAAAGGAGGGAAAATTAGAGAAATGAAGATGAAAATCTGGACAGTAATTGTGATGGCGGCGATGTTTGCACTTGTAGGTGTTAGTGGTGTAAATGCTGCTGATTATGTGGGTGTTAAGAAGTGCAAGATGTGTCATATGAAACAGTACAAAAGTTGGAGTTCAACGAAGATGGCAAAGGCTTTTGAACTTTTGAAGCCGGGTGTTGCGGTAGAGGCCAAGAAGGCTGCAGGCGTAGATCCGAATAAGGACTATACTGCAGATGCCTCATGCCTTGGATGCCACACGACCAACGGAACAGCTGACATGCCTGGTGTCCAGTGTGAGGCTTGTCACGGTGCCGGGTCGGACTTTATGAAGGTTATGATGACCAACCGCAACTACAAGCGTGAGGATATCAAGAAGAAAGGACTTAATCCGGTACCGGATGAAGCTGTATGTAAAAAATGCCATAACAAAAAGAGTCCTTTTTATAAAGAGTTCAACTATGCTGAAGGCGTAAAAAACGGAACCCATGAGCATTTTCCGTTGAAGAAACAGCATTAATATATGCGAAAAACATTTTGACTTTTAACTAGATTTAAAAGATCTAAAAAAGGCGGGTGTCGAATTTCGATGCCCGCCTTGATTAGTTTATTGAAATGGAAA
>CAYWZR010000113.1:0-7838 GCA_964462885.1 uncultured Nitrospirota bacterium | reverse complement strand
ACAGTTACGGTATCAAGCAAATTATCCCAGGCAGCTCTGGAGACCCTCTCTATCATCGCCTATAAACAGCCGACGATTAAGGCTGAAATAGATAAGACCAGAGGTGTAAGTTCAGACGGAGTGCTAAAAACTCTTCTGGACCGCAAACTAATTAAAATTCTTGGCCGCCAGGAGATGCCTGGCCGTCCTCTACTTTATGGAACCACAAACGAGTTCCTGCAGTATTTCGGGCTGAAAAATATCTCTGAGCTTCCTACGCTTCGTGATATCGAGGATATTGATGGAACTGAGTCTCCAGGCCAACCATCCATCGAAGATATTTTGGAACTGGATTCGGAAATTTTACAACAGGAAGCAGAAAAAAAATCTCCGCCTGACAACACTGCAAATAAGATTCCCGAGCAGATTGAAGAACCTGAAGAAGAACCTGAATAGATAAGCGTATTTCCAGGCATACAAGGAAGTCGCCTGCATATTTTTATCTTTTTTATCAGTTAGTTATACTAATTAATTCAAGCAATACATTAATGTTTTTTGAGGAGTTGACCTATGAATACAAATGATCCTTTTGCTACAACGGCTCGTCTTCAAACCAAAGAAGGGGGCATTGTAGAATTTCAAAACCTTCAGGCACTGGACAAAGCAGGCCTTGGCAATATATCACGGCTGCCTTTTACGATCAAAATACTACTTGAGGCTGCCTTGAGAAACCTTGACGGCTTCAGCATTACTGAAGAACATGTACGGATACTTGCGGGGTGGCAACCTGGAGATACAGGAGCACGGCAGGCAGAGATACCTTTTATGCCAGCCCGGGTTCTGCTACAGGATTTCACCGGCGTTCCGGCTCTCGTAGATATGGCGGCCTTGCGCTCGGCAATGCAGAGTGCTGGGAAAAATCCGGCCAGAATAAACCCCAGGGTCGCTGTCGATTTGGTGATCGATCATTCTGTACAGGTTGATGCCTTTGGTTCTGCAAACGCGGCTGATGTGAACACCAGGCTTGAGTTTGAACGCAACCATGAACGTTACGCTTTTATGAGATGGGGGCAGAAGGCATTTCGCAACTTCCGAGCCGTACCTCCTGGCAGCGGTATAGTTCACCAAATAAATCTGGAATATCTTGCAAAGGGCGTGCAGACAAAACAAATAAATGGAACACTCACAGCTTTTCCTGACTCGCTTGTGGGCACGGATTCACATACCACCATGATCAATGGTGTAGGAGTACTTGGATGGGGAGTCGGCGGTATCGAGGCTGAGGCGGTCATGCTGGGACAACCCATTTATATGACTTTGCCAGAGGTGATAGGTGTGGAACTAAGCGGTAGGCTGCCAGCCGGTGCAACTGCCACTGACTTGGTCCTTTTGGTAACCGAGAAACTTCGCGCACATGGAGTAGTTGGTAAATTCGTTGAGTTTTATGGTGATGGACTGGACCGCTTGACTCTTCCAGACAGGGCAACGATAGCCAATATGGCGCCTGAATACGGAGCAACTACTGGATTCTTTCCAGTCGACGATGAAACAATACGTTATCTGCTAGCCACAGGCCGCCCCACCGAAGAGGTAAACCTTGTAGAAAGTTATTCTAAAGAGCAGGGACTTTTTAGAGGTGAGGAAATTCCATCATACAGTGAGAGACTAACAATTAACCTAGGCTCTGTCGAACCATCTATAGCTGGCCCCCGCAGGCCTCAGGATCGTATAACTATAAAGAATGCCGGAAGCTCTTTTAAAAGCACATTTAAAAAGCTTTACAACAAACCGCTCACAGACACAGACAAACAACTCCAGAAAACATCTTTATCCCATGGATCAGTCGTGATTGCAGCCATTACATCATGTACAAACACTTCAAACCCGTCTGTTTTGCTCGGAGCTGGACTTCTTGCTAAAAAAGCTGCTGAACGAGGCATCAATGTAAAACCCTGGGTTAAAACCAGTCTGGCTCCGGGATCGAAGGTGGTAACCTCTTACCTGAAGGAATCAGAGCTTCTTCCATATCTTGAATCCCTCGGTTTTTACGTTGTAGGCTATGGCTGCGCCACCTGCATAGGTAACAGCGGCCCCCTACCCTCTGACGTGGCCGATGCGATAAACAAAAACGATCTCGTGGCAGTTGCAGTGCTTTCCGGCAATCGCAACTTTGAAGGCCGGGTTAATCCACTTGTCAAGGCAAATTACCTGGCTAGTCCTGCCCTTGTGGTTGCATATGCAATAGCCGGTACAATGAACATTGATATTGTGAATGATCCGTTATGCTGCGATCCAAACGGCAAACCGGTCTACCTGCGAGATATATGGCCTAACGATGATGAGATACAAAAAACCATGGACTGTGTTAAGCCCGAGATGTTTCAAAGTGAATATCAGTATGTCCTTGAAGGAGGGGAGCAGTGGAGTTCCATTCAACAATCAGATAGCGTTATTTATCCATGGAACGATGATTCTACCTATATACAGGAACCACCTTTTTTTCAAAATCTAGTAATGGATGTACCAAACGTAAAGCCGATAACCGGAGCCCGGGTTCTGGCAATGCTTGGCGATTCAGTAACCACCGACCATATCTCGCCAGCTGGAGCCATTCCTGCTGATTCACCAGCAGGTAAATATTTGATCTCGCAAGCGGTAGAACCACATGATTTTAACTCCTATGGTTCACGCCGCGGAAACCACGAAGTTATGGTACGCGGAACCTTTGCTAACATTCGATTAAAAAACCTTCTTGCCCCAGGTACCGAAGGAGGGTTCACCACATATCCACCCGGCAAGGACGTTACCACTATTTATGAGGCATCTATGCGTTATCAGGCAGAGGAAACGCCTCTAATTATTTTTGCTGGAAAAGAATACGGCACGGGATCCAGCCGTGACTGGGCAGCTAAGGGAACCCGTCTTCTCGGAGTCAAGGCGGTAGTAGCAGAAAGTTACGAACGTATTCATCGCTCTAACCTTGTGGGCATGGGAGTATTACCGTTAGAGTTTGAAAAAGGACAGGACAGACAAGGCCTGGGGCTTACAGGCTACGAAAGCTTTGATATCAACCTGCCTGAAAATATCAATCCTGGAGAGGAAATTCAGGTAATCGCCAGCTCTGCAGATGGGACAACTATGAGTTTTAATGTTATTGCACGTCTGGACAGCCAGGTCGAAGTGAGTTACTACCGTAATGGAGGAATTCTCCATACAGTACTTCGCGACATGATGACAGATAGCACTTAACCTTTTCCTTTTAAGGTTAATCACCATAACTGCCGAATAGTAAATAAGTTATGTGTGATTTATGTTATTTATCTGACCTTGAAAAAGGTAAAGCGCTCTTGGCTGAAAATAAAAACCTGGAGGCGCTTGCTTTTTTTCAAAAAGCGTACGAATCAGACAGGGAAAATCCCGAGCATCAGTCATACTACGCCTTGACGAATGCTCTTGAACGCGGACAGATTTCCTCTTCTCTCGAACTTGCCGGGAAAGCAATCAGAAAGATACCAGATAGGTCGGATTTTTGCCTTAATCTCGGTAAAATATACCTTAAGGCCGATAGAAAGGCCGAAGCAGCCAAAGCTTTTCGTAAAGGCATAGCACTTGATCCAAAAAACCAGGGTATCAAAACAATTCTAAGACAGCTTGGTAACCGCCGAAAACCCATATTCAATTCCCTGCCAAGAGCACATTTCATGAATAAATCTCTCGGTTTTGTTTCCTATATTTTATTTATTAAAACCCGCTCCAAATATGATGAATTCATAAAAAACCTCTCCCGTTAGCATTCCCTCTATTAAATTTTTCCTATAGTATAGTAAACTTCTCTTTGTGTCCTTTGTGCTCTTCGTGATTAAAGGCATAAAGATTTGGGAGGTTTTTGTTTAATGACTAATCGACGTATTCTTGCGTTAATTCTTGCAGGCGGGAAGGGAAACCGATTGTTTCCGCTTACCGCCGAACGATCCAAGCCTGCTGTACCCTTTGGAGGGAGATATCGTATAGTTGACTTCGTCCTTAGCAACATGATCAACTCCCAGATCTTTTCTATATATCTTCTTGTACAGTATAAATCTCAGTCGCTTATCGAACATGTCAGAAAAAACTGGGAACTTTCATCGGTTGTGCCGGATCATTTTATAACCGTAGTGCCTCCACAGATGAGAAGAGGAGTTGACTGGTTTCAGGGAACCGCCGACGCTGTATCTCAAAACCTTAATCTGCTTCAGACCCACAGTCCAGACCTTGTGGTCATATTCGGAGCAGATCACATTTATCGTATGGATCTTCGCCAGATGATAGATTTCCATGTTTCCAGAAAAGCTAATATTACCGTGGCGGCAAGACCAGTGCCAATTGAAGAGGGAAAATCTTTTGGCATAATTTCGACCGAACCCGACGGACGGATCAAGGAATTCCTGGAAAAGCCTGACAATCCACCCCCCATGCCCTCGGACCCCACAAGAACCTATGCCTCGATGGGAAACTACATATTTAATGCCGATGTTTTGATCAAGGCACTTGCAGATGCCCAAAGCAAACATCAGCATGACTTTGGAAGTTATGTTCTGCCAAGTCTGGTATCCAGCGAAAAACTTTACGCATATGATTTTTCGCGCAATAAAATTCCAGGCCTTAGGCCCACCGAGGAAATGGACTACTGGCGGGATGTTGGCACAATCAAGGCCTATTGGCAAGCCCACAAAGATATGCTCGGCAAGCATCCACTGTTAGAACTGGACAACCAGTATTGGCCAATTCGACCTTCCCGACACAATCGTCCGGCTGCCAGAATGCTGGGAGGGCGTATAACCAACAGCACGATCGCCGAAGGAAGTGTTATTCATCCGGATACAGTTGTGACAAATTCCACTATACGCCGTGGTGTGATAATCGAAGAGGGGGCGGTAGTGGAAGACTCGGTAATCATGGATTACGTTGTAATAAAAAAAGGGGCCAGGCTACGGCGAACAATAATCGATAGAAACAACGTGATAAGAGAAGGTCTGCAAATCGGCATTGGAGCACAGAGCAAGGAGTCCTGGGAAGCCTGTTATGACCCTTCAGGAATAGCTATTCTGCCTAAACGTCCTTGGAAAAAACCATAGGCATCTACTTAAATTGTAAAGAAATATTGTCTAAACCGGCAGCCGGTTTAGACAATTGTGATTCTATTGAAAGTTGTGTTACCCTTTTGTTCTAACTGCTCATATATTTAAACCGAATACTAAAATAGTTATATATTAAATATTCCATGATTAAATTCGATCATGTAGTCAAATACTACGACGGGCAGCCTGCCCTTAATAAGGTATCGTTTCACCTTAAAAAAGGAGAAATGGCCTTTCTTACCGGCCCCAGCGGTTCCGGAAAAACTACTCTTTTGCGCCTGATTTATAGAGACGAAGTCGCTGAATCCGGTAGCATCATAATCGCTGACTGGGATCTTTTAAAACTCACCGGAGCGAGTATCCCTTACCTTCGCAGAAATGTTGGCGTTGTTTTTCAAGATTTCAAGCTTCTACCGGAACGAACAGTTCGTGAAAATGTAGAAATAACTCTTCGTATCCAGGGAGTATCTGCCGAAGAGGCCAGAGAACGTGTTACCGCTACTTTAAAGCTGGTTGGACTCAGGCACAAATCAGATGCTCTGCCAACCCAGCTCTCTGGAGGCGAACAGCAAAGAGTGGTTATTGCCAGAGCTGTTATCGGCAATCCTGCCGTGCTTTTAGCTGATGAACCTACCGGCAACCTCGATCCTGAGACATCAAAAGAAATTATGGATGTATTTAAGGCAGTACATGCAAAAGGGGCCACGGTTTTTATAGCTACTCATGACCCATCGCTATTTAAACACTCTGGATGTCGCGTTTTCATGTTGAATAACGGAGGACTTAGTTCATGAGAATACTAAGTTTTCATATTAGGACAGCCCTATCCAATATGTTCCGAAATATTGGTATCAACCTTTTGACAATATTTTCTATTTCTGTAGGGCTGTTTCTTATCGCCATAACTACTGTTACACTCAACACTCTTAACAGGGCAGTCGGGGAATGGACTGAAGGATTTGGACTTGTTGTCTATATTATTGATTCGCTGGATGCTGAATCAATAATAGACTTAAAATCCCGAATAGAGGATGAACCCGAGGTTAAAGAGGCTCGTTTTATTTCCAAGGAAACTGCTATGTCGAGACTGAAAAAAGTTCTCGGAGAAGCAACACTTGAGGGATTGGATGAAAATCCGCTTCCAAACTCGCTGGAGATATCCCTGAGACAAGGAAATATACAGCCGGAAAATGTTCGAAGATTTGCCGTTCGTCTTAAAAAAATCGACGGTGTTGAAGATGTGCAATTCGGGGAGAAATGGGTTGGATTGCTCGCCACGGCAGCCCGGCGCTTTACCCTGTTCGGCTCAGCTCTTGGAATCTCATTAGCCGTAGGAATAGTATTTATCCTTTCCAATACCATAAAAGTTCTTTTCTACCGGCGCTCTAACGAGATAAAGATACTCAAGCTTCTGGGAGCAACTAGCTGGTTCATACGAATCCCATTTCTTGTAGAAGGCATTTTCTTCGGAAGCGCTGCCGGAGTACTTGCTTCAGGAGCTTCATACGGAGCTACCTACTGGCTGGGATCCGGGCAAGCTGCTCTTAATGTGAGCCTTGTCTGGCCTACATATGCGGTAATCCTCTTTGGTGGAGCGCTGGGCGTTGTAGGGAGCCTTCTGGCTGTAGGTCGTATACGCCTATGACAAGAACGCTATTTCTGGCATTCATTACACTTTTGACAGTTTTGTCTCCACCTGCGTTTGCAGAAAAAAAATCAGAAAAAATTTCAGAAAAAATTGTAAAAAAAAACGCAAAAAACATCAATCCTGCAACTGAGTACGAGCAGGTCCAGGAACAACTTGACGAGGAAAAGAAACGTATTAACGACCTTCTCCTGAAGGAGGGGTCTCTTCTTACAGAACTCGACAAGATAGCCAGGCTTCTGAAAGCAAGAAAAGACGAACTCAAGAAACTGGACAAAAAATCAAAAAAACTTCAACAGAAACTTATCCTGACCGAAAATCAACGCGACATATTAAGCAGCGACATCGATCAAAGAAGAGGACTGTTTCGAAAACGCATGAGAAGTCTGTATCGCCACTACCGTGAAGGCGAAATAGCGGCTCTGGTATCCACAGATGACTATCAGAGTTTTATCAAAGAAGCACGATTGCTTAGCTATCTTACCTATACCGACAGTCTACTCATCCAACAGTACAAAACCGACAGAAAAGAACTTATCCAAAAAGAAAATAAACTTCTTGATATTCAGAAAAAAATTAGCAGTAGCAAAGCCAGGGCAGCAGCAAAAAAACGGGACATCGAGAGAGAGAAGAATAAAAGAAATTTACTTTTGGCAGGAGTAAAAAACAACAAAAAACACTCTCGCCAAATGATACAAGAGCTTGAGAAAGCCTCGGAGGAGCTGAAAAAAATCATCCAGTCAGCAGGGGAGATTAAACCTGAAGCGGTACCACCTGGCGCCTCTTTTGCTGAGCTGTCTGGCAGGCTTCCCTGGCCTGCGCAGGGAAAAGTAACAGTAAGCTTCGGAAGCCAGAAAGATCCTCAATTCGACACACCGGTGGTAAGAAACGGAATTGAAATCCGAACTGCCACCGGAGAAAGAGTGCTATCGGTACATGCCGGTGTTGTCGTTTATGCTGACTGGTTCAAGGGCTTTGGACAGTTAATTATTATTAATCACGGTGACGGTTACCACAGTTTATACGCCAACCTCTCGGAAATGTATGTAAAGATAGGCATGTTAATAACCGAAGGGCAAGTTATAGGAAAAGTGGGT
>CAYWZR010000112.1:0-8021 GCA_964462885.1 uncultured Nitrospirota bacterium | reverse complement strand
GTGGATGAAAAAAATGAGAATGCCGCCTTCTACTAAACCACAGATTGCACCTTACATAACTCCCGAGGGACATAAGCGTCTGGCTGATGAATTTCACTATCTATGGAAAATTAAACGTCCCGAGGTCACTCAGGCGGTTGCCGATGCTGCAGCAATGGGTGATCGGTCTGAGAATGCAGAATATATATATGGAAAGAAGCAATTAAGGCAGATCGATTCCCGTATGCGGTTTCTCCAGAGGCGATTGAACGAATTGAAGATTGTGGACAGGCCGCCGGAAGACACTAGAAAAATATTTTTCGGCGCCTGGGTTGAGCTGGAGGATGATGACGGAAATGAGTATAAGTATCGGATAGTGGGTGGTGACGAATTTGACCCGGCAAATAACTACATCAGCATAGATTCACCAATGGCAAAGGCATTATTGGGTAAAAAAGAAGATGATGAAGTGGTTGTGAACAGGCCAAACGGTAAAGCCGTCTTTGTTGTAGTCTCTATTAGTTATTCGCTTTAATTATTAGAGAATTGATCAAAGGTGACCAGAAGGCGAGATGCTAAAATAAGAGTTTATTTTTGGGCAAAACCTAAGTTATTAAATTAAGTTAAGTTAAGTTAAGTTAAATTAAATTAAATTAAGTTTAATCAGGCAACAACGTTACAAGATTTCTTTATGCAGTGGATCGATATCGGCATGGCTTTTTCCATGGGACTCATTGGAAGTATTCACTGTGTTGGAATGTGTGGAGGACTTCTTGTGGCCGTAGCAATGGGACAAAGGAGGCTCTGGTGGCCGGGCCTGTTTTTTTATCATATCGGTCGCATAACAACCTACTCTGTTCTTGGTATCCTAGGTGGGTTTTTGACTCAATATATTACAGTGACATCACGGTTTCAGATGTACGTTTCTGTAATAACAGGTATTCTGATTATTCTTTTTGCCCTTCAGATAGGAGGGTGGATCAATGCACGCTTTGTTCCTGCATTTAATGTTTTTATTCCAGCTTCCCTTCTTCGCCGGCTCAGTGAAAACGGATCTGTTGCAACATGGGGATTTACCGGCTTGCTAAACGGTTTACTGCCCTGCGGCATGGTCTATGCCGCAGTGGCCCTGGCTGCAAATCGTGGAACCCCTCTCTACTCTTTTATGACGATGCTCGCCTTTGGGTTTGGTACTGTACCTGCTCTTACCGTGTTTTTTGGATTGATACGACCTTTGGCTCCTGCTATTCGTGGTGCGCTCTTAAAGTGGGGAGCGATGGTTCTCGTTCTTTTTGGTTTGTTTACTATGCTAAGAGGTTTTGGTTTTATGCCTACTTCCATGATCTAAAACCTGAATGCTTTATGTAATGCTTTTTGTAATATTTTTTGTAATACTTTATCTAATATTTCCCCTGGATTTTTTTAGTTCTTTTTTGAATATTTTTGAATATTTTTGGATGTTTTTTATCGGGCAGAAGCGGATCGTCATCGTCCATCAGAATTCGATTTGCAGATCCTTTAGGGTCATCGTACTGCCCGCTTCTGATAGCCCAGAAAAGAATTCCTAGCATTACCAGTCCAAGTAAAATCATACCAGGGATAAGGCCGTAAATCACTTCCATTTCCGCACCCTCTTTTTTTTGTTTAACGTTTTGTATAACGTACTGATTCTTGCGGCGTTTCCTATAACCAGAAGAGAACTCACTGGCATAGCTACGGCAGCCACAACCGGAGTAACCATCGCCATCATGGCTAGAGGAATCATGACAAGATTATAACTCAAAGAAATAGCTATATTTTGCCTGATAGTACGAAGAGTTTTTTTCGATAGTTCAACCGCAACTTCAACTTTTTCGAGACTGCTGCTCATTAGAACAATATCAGAGCTTTCAATAGAGACATCAGTACCGGAACCTATGGCGATTCCCACATCGGAACGAATCAGTGCAGGGGCGTCGTTTACACCGTCGCCAACCATAGCGACAATATCCCCGTTTTGTTGAAATGAAGCTATCTTTCTATCCTTGTCTTCAGGAAGTACCTCGGCTTCTACATCTAAAAAACCTCCAAGTTTTGAAGCAACAGCCTCCACTACCTGCCTGCGGTCGCCGCTTAGGATAGTAAGCAATGCTCCACCGCTTCGCAGTGTTTCTATCAAGTCAGGGGCCTCATCCCTTAAGTTGTCTGTCAATCCGACCAGAGCTACCTCTTCTAAATCTATAACACAGTAGCAGCAAGTTACAGCTTTTTCCTCAAGGTGTTTTACATAAGCCTTGAGTTGTTCGCTGAGCTTGACTCCCAAGCTTTCCATAAGGCTAAGGTTACCCACAGCCACTTTCGTGCCGTCTACTTTACCTTTTATTCCAAGTCCAGGGCGATTATGAAACTCGGTAACATCGCATTCAAATGGATCTAAACCCTTTGTAGCAGCAGCTTCGAGAATTGCCTTTGCAATAAAGTGTTCTGAATTTCTCTCCAACGCAGAGAGCAATCTTAAAAATTCCTTTTTCTTCATACCGGAAGGCGGAACCAGTTCTTTGATCGTCATACGTCCCTTGGTCAAAGTGCCTGTTTTATCAAACACAAAGCGGTTCACACCAGCCAGAGTTTCCAGCGCTTTTCCGTCCTTTATCAACACACCATAACTTGCTCCAATTCCTGAGGCGACCGAGATTGCCATAGGTGTTGCAAGTCCCAGGGCGCAAGGGCAAGTTATGATCAAAACCGATACGGATGCCAGAAGAGCGGTTTCCATTCCTTGACTGTACCAGATTATAAAAGTTATAAAGCTCAGAAAAAGGGTTGTTGCAACAAACCACGGTACAATGCGGTCGGCTATTTGCTGGCTTGGGGCCTTTGACTGCTGTGCTTCATCCACAAGGCGTATTATGCGGGTCAGGGCCGAGTCTTTGACCAGACGCTCGACCTCTATGTACAAAGTGCCGTGAGTGTTGAGGGTTCCGGTCGACACCTTGCATCCAGGCTTCTTATTTACAGGAAGCGATTCTCCTGTAAGCATAGACTCATCAACAGCGCTTTCCCCTTCTGTGACCATACCGTCAAGAGGAATCTTATCACCTGGCCTTACCAGGACTTTTTCCCCGGTTGTTATAGATCGAACCGGTGCTAACACTTCTTTCCCGTCTCGCAGTACGACGGCTACTTTCGGCTGTAGATCCATCAGTCGCCTTGTTGCTGAGGCGGCCTGGTCTTTGGACTGCATTTCAAGATAACGTCCTATTAGAATTACAAACAGAAAAGTCACGACTGTATCAAAATAAACTTCACCAATGCTGTTGCCGGTTAAAGTCACGTAAGCGGAATAAAGGAAGGTCATTGCCGCCCCTATGGCGATAGGAAGATCCATTGTAGGGTGAAGCATTCTCAGGCCGGACCACGCACCTTTGAAAAATGGAAAACCGGAGTAAAATATGGTCGGAGTGGCCATGATAAGGCCGATCCAATGAAAAAACGATCTGTATTCACCCTGGTCTGCCCCGGCATAAAGAGCTACAGATATCCAGAAGAGATTCATCATTGCGAACCCAGCAAAACCCATACGCAGCAAAAGAGCTCTCTTTCTCTTTTTGAACTCATCCTCGGCTGTTTGGGGACTGTATGGAACCGCCGAGTAGCCGATTTCAGCAAGACTTTGAATAATCTGAGAAAGCCTGACCAGACGATTATCCCAGCTTACACTTAAACGCCGTGCCGTTAAATTAACATCAGACTTTATAATTCCGGAAAGTTTGCCGAGTCTGTGTTCAATCAGCCAGACGCAGGCCGCGCAATGAATTCCTTCTACAAGAAGACTGATTTCCCGGATACTTCCATTTCCCGGATCGCTTACAAACTCTTCCTGTATTTCGTCAAGATCGTAGAAAATAATTTCTTTTGGAGGGGCTTTTGGAGGGTCGAGTTTAATCCCGTCAGGAGTTATTTTATAAAACCCCTCCAGGCCGGCTTCATAGATTGTTCGACAGACAGACAGGCAGCCGTTACAGCAAAAACGCCGCGTCTTACCGGCAATTTTTGCAGTATAAAGAGAGGAAAGTTTTGCAGAGACTTTTGCAGTTTTTTTTGTATAAACTGGTAAGTTGCAATGAAAACAGTAGACCGGTTCCGGCTCAGGCGGAGGTTCAGAAAAATTCACTTTTTATCCGCTGCTGCAAAGATGCGTCTGGAGGTTTCAAACTGCTCAGCTCCTAGACGAACGCTGAAAATAATATCCCAAACACCGGGCAGTGGAAAGCTAACACTGCCGGAGTATATGCCCAGAACTCCTTCGTCTTCTTCCATGATGACGGAAAAGTCGGCATCTGCATCAGATGGACGAAAGGCAAATAGGATGACTCTCTCTGCACTAATTGGCCTACCCTGTTCATCTTTTACAAAAAGCTGATAGTTGGAAGGATGATTAGCCTTTATATCATTTGGAATGAATAGCTCTGTATTCCAGAGCAATGCCTTTTCAGCCGCTCTTTTGGCAACTGTCTTGTCATAGTTTTTCCCTCGGTCATAATAGTCCTCTGCAACCAGGCCTGGAGATGTTTTGTAGGCGATTGTTAACATCACCACGTTGGCTGTCAATACTACAAGTATCATTCCTAACCAACCGATAACCCATGGATTTTTCAGAGCGGAATTGTTTTTCATTTTTACTCCTTTTTCTCTCCTGCTTTTTCCGGTGCGATGAACATACTATTATATGTACTCCGTATCTCAGCGCCGTCTCTGCCAATTGCTCTTAATAAAAACCTGATAGGAGTGTTTTTTCTTTCAATATTTACGGGAGAAATACGCACAAACACCGGTATGGACACAACCTTGCCCAGCATAATACGTTCTGGGTTCGAGAGACCGGCAAGGGTGATTCCATACAATCCTGAGACCGTAATATTTATATCCAAGTCTTTGTCTGTTTTATTTATGATTTTCAGGATGTATTTATTTTGAATTGTCCCGTTACTAAGCAGTACAAACAGGGGTTGACGTTCATGAAGAACTTTGAGATCAACAGGTGCCATATGTGTCAGGCCGTAGAGAATCCCGCTTAACGAGGCAAGGATTATTAATAAATAAACAACAATCCGCGGCCTATTTAAAATTTTAAGACGATTAAATTTTAAGATTAAAGGCTTCGCATTATTTCTTGTCTCCAACTCTCTCAAGGATGTATATCTGATCAGCCCTCTAGGGCGGCCTATCCTATCCATGACAGAATTACATGCGTCAATACAGAGCCCGCAGGTGATACACCCTTCGGCCTGTCCTTTTCGGATATCCACACCTGTCGGGCAGACAGCTACACAGAGTTTACAGTTGATACAATCTCCTTTTTTATTCTCAGTTGATAATCCTCTCTTTGTGTCATAAGCCGGCATGACAGTGTCTTTGTCACACATCACCCCCTGGATTCTTGCGTATGGACATAGCCAGAAGCAGACCTGTTCCCTCAGAAATCCGGCAAATAAATATATCACTGCTGTAATTAGGCCAAGAGTGATCCATGCAGCCGCAGGCGCTTCAAGAGTGAGGTAGGCACGCCAGAGCCAAAATACATCTGCAAAATACGCAGCAAAGGTAACACCTGTAAGCGCAGCTATTAATAACCAGCTTAGGTGTTTAAGTGTTTTTACTCTTATTTTTTTAAAGTTCCACGGAGCTTGATCCAATTTACGGCGCTTTGGAGGCGGCCCTTCAAGCCTGTCTTCGATAAAAGTGAAAACATCTGTCCAGACCGTTTGGAAGCAGAAGAAGCCGCAAAAAACTCTTCCAGCAATCGTTGTTACTGCAAAAAGGGTAAATGCCACCGAAAAGAGCAGGAGGGAAAGAACCCATATATCCTGAGGCCAGAGAGTTATAGAAAAAATATGGAATTTTCTGTCTGGAATATCAAAAAGTATAGCCTGCGCTCCGTTCCATCTTATATATGGAACGAAAAAATATATAAGCCACAAAGAAGCTGCAAGCCACTTATAGGTTCGAAATCTTCCTTTGTTGATCCGCTTGGCATAAACTTTTTCATAGCCGGTATTTACATGCCAGTAATCATCAGAAGTAGAAATGGAAGTAGAACTAGAAAAAGTCTTCAACCTTCAACCTATCCATCTGCTATGTTATTCATTCTGCCCACTGCCGAGCCGGTATACATAAACGGCAAGTTTTTTAATCTGTGCCGGAGTTAACTTCCCCCCAAATGCAGGCATCCTGGCTTTTATGGTTTTGGGATCGCTGGTATCGTTTACACCATGGACAATTACATCTCTTATTCCTGCCTCGGTTCCTGAAAAGCGCCATATCGCGTCAGCCAGGTCGGCAGAACCCATGTCTTTCACACCCCGGGAATCTTCTCCATGGCATGCAAAACAGATAGCCTCACCTTTTGTTATACCCATAAACACATCGCGCCCGGGCTGGTAAATAACGCCTGAAGACAGTTTAATTATGTATTTAACAACATCATCTATTTCCTGTTTGCTCAGGGTTTTTTCATGAGCTGGCATGCTGCCTGTTCGGCCAAGAGTAATATCCTCTTCGATATCCTCTATAGTTTCGCCGTAGAGCCAGTCATCATCGGCAAGAACCGGAAACCCAGGAGTTCCCTGCCCGCCTGCTCCGTGACAGGCCGCGCAGTTATCTCCAAACAAAACCTTGGCGGATGCCTGTGTAAAACTAGAAAGCTCAGGATCATTAAGAATTTCTTTTGCAGTCATAGCATTTATTTTTTCTTCATATGGAGCCCGGATCTTCTCGATTTCAGCCATGCTTTCTTTGTACTCTTTGATCTGAGTCCACCCAAGAAGACCGCTTGTAGAGCCACGAAGAAGCGGGATTGAAGGGTATAAAGCGCAATAAGTAAGCACAATTATCCAACTGACATGGAAACCAATTCTCCACCACTTTGGAGGCGGGTTTTCGAGTTCACGGATTCCATCCCATTGATGCCCTGTGTCTTTAGCCTTATAGGGGTTTTGCCGGTCATTTATTTCCACCTGGATCATCCTCCTTCATAATAATATACCGGTGTGCCTCAAGCGCCTCGCGGTTTTTTGGTCTGAACACATAGATATAAAGCCCGATCATAAGCAGGGTAATGCTGACAGTGATGATAAGACCTATCCAGTCGGTGCTTGTTAAGGCATGCCAGTCGGTGCTGAAATATTTAATTATTTTATTCACGATAGTCCCTGCCTTTCTGGAATTTCACCATTGTTCCAAGTGATTGGAGATAGGCAACCATTGCATCCATTTCCGTCTTGCCAGCAACAGCATCTGAGGCTCCTGCAATATCTTTTTCGGAATAAGGAACACCTATGGTCTTCATTGCTCTAACTCTTTTTTCCATGCTTACTCCGTCAATAACAGCATCTTTGAACCATTTGTATCGCGGCATAACCGACTCTGGAACCATCGAGCGGGGATCAAGAAGATGAGCGACATGCCATTCATCCGAATACTTTCCGCCTACCCTGGCAAGATCCGGCCCTGTTCGTTTAGAACCCCACTGAAAAGGATGATCGTATTTTGACTCTACAGCCAATGAGTAATGTCCATATCTTTCTTTTTCATCACGAAGCGGCCTGATCATCTGTGAGTGACATGCGTAGCATCCTTCACGAAGATAGATATCCCGTCCAGCTAATTCAAGGGGAGTATAGGGCCGAACTCCAGCCAGCTCTGGGAACCTGGGTGAGCCGTCTGAGGCCAGCGCGTTATCTTCCAAAACATTTTCGAGATAGAACAGCGGAACAATCTCCACTATTCCGCCGATGGAAAGAACAAAGGCCACCATCAGCAACAAGGCAAAAACATTCTTCTCCAGTTTTTCCTGCAAACCTTTAGGTTTGTTTTTTGCCATGGAAAATTCTCCTTTAATTATTTTTTAAAGTATTTTTTAAAGTATTCTTTAAAGTATTCTTTATCAGGCAGCAGCTTTTGATTTGTTAATGGTCATTACGGTGTTGTATAGCATCACAATCGCACCTGTAAGAACCAAAACACCGCCTAGTGTTCGCAGAACATAATATGGATGCATAGCA
>CAYWZR010000111.1:0-8051 GCA_964462885.1 uncultured Nitrospirota bacterium | reverse complement strand
GGTTGCATTAGAGGCGTGCTTTAGTAATATAGTGTTGCCAGCCATAAGAGTTGGAATAGCAAAACGAAACACCTGCCAGAAAGGAAAATTCCACGGCATAACAGCCAGAATAACCCCAAGCGGATCAAACCTGACGTAGCTTTTTCCTGCATCGCTTTTAATACTTTCGTTGTCTAAAAAAGCCTTGGCATGCTCTTCGTAGTAATCGCATAGCCGTGCGCATTTTTCCACCTCGGCTCTAGATTCATGAATTGGTTTTCCCATCTCCTGGGATATCATGCGCGCCAGGTCTTCCTTCTGGTGTCGAAGCACAGTAGACATCCCTAAAACAAGTTGACTTTTCTGACTAAAAGAGGTCTT
This sequence comes from uncultured Nitrospirota bacterium, assembly GCA_964462885.1. Taxonomy (GTDB): domain Bacteria; phylum Nitrospirota; class Thermodesulfovibrionia; order SZUA-242; family SZUA-242; genus JALUUO01. Next base: position 7,691 of record CAYWZR010000111.1, on the reverse strand, counting down.
CCGCCAGGCAGATCCTGCCTTATAAACCTTTTCGACCGTCTCAAAGATTTCATCATCGGACCATGCTCTGAACTCCCTGATTATTTCTCCTGTAGCCGGATTTATCGAAGTAAGTGACATAAGTACCACCTTGATTATATTTTTTATGGTAGGGGCAAATCTTTATGTTCGCCCTTTATTAAACAAGCTCTAACGAGGTTATGGAGTTTCACCACTAACATTAATATACAAGATTATATGTCAGTGCGGATAGGTTGTCTGTGATTCCGGCTGGTTGGTGGCTATGAATATTCTAAATGGTCTTATTATTTTTTTAAACTTGACTAGAATGGTTCTAATCTAATATTATTTATTTAATTAGAATCATTCTAGAGGCTTTATATGGAAAGATACAGAGAAACAGGACTTAAGCTTACGCCGCAGAGACTAGCGATTTTAGGATTTCTTGATGGCAATACAAGTCATCCTTCTGCTGAGGATATTTACAAGGAAGTAAAAAAGAATTTTCCGACAATGTCGTTTGCTACGGTCTACAACACACTTGAAGCATTAAGAGACAGAGGGGGAGTGCTAGAACTTACAATCGATCCGGGAAGAAAGCGATACGATCCAAATACCGAGCACCACCATCACCTAATTTGTCTGACATGTAAAAAAATAGTTGATGTACACTCTGAGTTCAAGACAAATGTTTCTGAAGAGCAGAAGCAAGGATTTGAAATTACCGGCAACCATGTAGAGTTTTATGGGATTTGCGCAACATGTAAAGAATGAAAAAGATTACAAAGAATTTTAATAATTTTAATAATTTTTAATTTTTAAATTTTAAAAACTAAAGAAAGGAGGTGGACAGGATGGCAATATTTAAGTGTGAAAAATGTGGAGCCGAAAAAGATGGCCGATGTAAACCAAAAAAATGCCCTAAGTGCGAAGCTACAGGAACAATGGTTAAAACGTCTTAATTTTTTAAGACACATTTTATAATCACAGGAGAGTAAAATAATGGATCTTATAAATGAACATACAATTGGAGTTACGAAGGGAACCGAGGTAGAAGCTGCTGTAATGGCAAACTTCAAAGGCGAAACATATGAAGTTGGAGTTTATCTTGCAATGGCGAGACAGGCCCAAAGAGAAGGTTTTCCGGAAGTTGCAGAAACACTTAAAACAATTGCCTGGGATGAGGCTAATCATGCTGCTCATTTTGCAGAAATGAACGGGCTTATTTCTAAAAGCATAAAGGAAAACCTGGAAGCGATGTTAAACGGGGAAGTCGGAGCAAACAAGGCTAAAAAAGAAAGCGCCACTAAGGCAAAGGCTTGTGACTGTGACCCTGCCCACGACTTTTTTGATGAATCTTCCAGAGATGAGGCAAGACATGCGCAGATGTTAAACGGACTGTTAAAAAGATTTTTTTAACTAAATAAATCCTAAATGTTTGCAAAAAACTCCCCTGTCTTAATCGGCAGGGGGGAGGATAATTTAGGATAATTTAAAAAAAATTGATGGAGGTAAAAGTAACATGTGTATGGAATTTTCACTAAAGTGTGGATGTGAAACAAGTGAGGCGAGCTTTCATTTTCAAAATGATATTATGGCTCCCGAGGTTATTAACAGGCTTTACTGTCCTGCCTGCTCAACCGATATTCCATTTAAAAAAGAGACTATGATCGCTGATAACGGGTGGTTGATAGAGTACGATATGGATATCGCAGGGTTTTCCGCCCAGAAACTTCCAAAATCACAACAGGCAGAAGTCACTCCGGGCATGCTTTTTGATGAGGGATATGCAACATGGCGTGGATTCTATCCAGGAGACCATATTGACAGTCTCAGAGAGCGAGAGGAGGTTGTAAAACTTGCAAAAGATAATCCCAAGGAATATCTGAAAAAGATGAAAACCTGGACCCTCGAAAGAATGGAGCGCATGAAAAAAGAAGGATGGAGGAAAGCAAATGTCAAGTGAAATTAAAGAAACCCCAGCATGTGCAGATAAGAATACGGCATTCCCCACAGAGGAAGTATGTCCCAAATGCGGTGCAGATATAGAAGTCTGGAGCGATGAGGATGAGACTACTTGTCGAGACTGTAATTACGTAATACGTAATAAATAGCGTAATTATCAGATAAATAAACTGAAGGCTTACGCACAGGCACTTGCGCCGCGTGAAACCATCAGAAAAAGACAGACCTTGCACTCTGTGATTTGATTGATATAATAAGCTAATCAGCTTTTATATTTTATAAGTCGTCAAAATCTAGATAGCTGCAAGGGAGGAACAAAAATGTCAGAGCAGGCAAGTTCTTTGAAGGAAATCTACCCGGTTCCAGGAAATTTCAGGCAAAAAGCTCACATTAAAAGCCTGGAGGAGTACACAAAGCTTCACAAGGAGTCCCTGGAAGATCCGGATACCTTCTGGGGAAGAACAGCAGAAGAGTACGTTTCGTGGTTTAAGAAATGGGATAAAGTTGCAGACTACAACTACGGAGACAACCCTAAGGATCTTTACATAAAATGGTTTACAGGCGCAAAGTTAAATGTTGCCTACAATTGTTTAGACAGGCATCTTGAAACACGCGGTGATCAGATAGCTATAATCTGGGAAGGCAATGATCCCAGTGTCGATAGAAAGCTGACATACAAAGAGCTGCATGAACAGGTTTGTAGATTTGCCAATGTCTTAAAGGCCAACGGAGTTAATAAAGGTGACCGCGTAACCATATACCTGCCGATGATTCCTGAGTTGGCCGTAGCCATGTTGGCATCTGCCCGTATAGGCGCTGTTCATTCGATAGTTTTTGGTGGATTTTCCTCTGACGCGCTTCGTAACCGCATACAGGACTGCGGTTCGAAAATAGTGATTACATGCGATGGGACATACCGGGGAACCAAAGCCATACCGCAGAAAGATATTGCTGATAAAGCCGTAGCCCAGTGTCCTGAGGTAGAGAAACTGATCGTGGTCAGACATGTTGGAGATAAGGTCACTTATAACCCCACCCCCAAGTCTGCCTGGTGGCACGATGAGATGGAGAAAGTAGACGCCGAGTGCCAGCCAGAAGAGATGGATGCGGAAGACCCTCTTTTTATTCTCTACACATCAGGCTCTACAGGGAAACCAAAAGGGGTTCTTCATACCACCGGCGGATATCTTACCTATGTAGCATTCACTCATAAAATAATATTTGACTATCACGACGGTGATATTTACTGGTGTACAGCAGACATTGGGTGGATAACCGGGCACAGCTATATAACATATGGGCCGCTTTGTAACGGAGCCACTACGGTGATGTTCGAGGGTGTGCCTAATTATCCTGATCCGGGCCGCTTCTGGGCCGTCTGCGAAAAGCATAACGTGAATATTTTCTACACAGCGCCGACAGCCATCAGAGCTGTTGCCAAAGAGGGAAATTCCTGGGTGGAAAAACATGATTTAAGCTCGCTTCAGCTTTTGGGATCGGTGGGTGAACCGATAAATCCTGAAGCATGGAACTGGTATTTCACGGTTGTCGGCAAGCAGCAGCTTCCGATAGTCGATACATGGTGGCAGACAGAAACAGGTGGGATTCTCATCACTCCTCTTCCAGGAGCAATAGATATGAAACCGGGAATGGCCATGACGCCGTTTTTTGGTGTAGAGCCATCTATTGTTGACGATCAAGGCAATGAACTTGAAGGTGCCTGTGAAGGCAAACTTTGCATAAAGCGTCCATGGCCTGGCCAGATGCGTGGACTTTACGGTGATCATGAACGTTTTTTCACTACGTACTTTTCACAGTATCCAGGTAAATACTTTACCGGTGATGGGGCAAGTCGTGACAAAGACGGTCATTACCAGATCACAGGCCGGGTTGACGACGTGATAAACGTCTCTGGTCATAGGATGGGTACTGCCGAAGTAGAGTCCGCCCTTGTTGCGCATCCAAGCGTGGCCGAAGCCGCAGTGGTAGGTTTTCCGCACAATATAAAAGGACAGGGGATATACGCCTATGTTACTCTTAACTCAGGCATTGCGCCTTTAGATGAGTTAAAAAAAGGATTGGTTTCACACGTAAGAAAAGAAATAGGACCAATAGCCTCGCCCGACAAGATACAATGGGCTCCGGCTCTTCCCAAGACCCGTTCAGGGAAAATCATGCGTCGTATTCTAAGGAAAATAGCAGCCGGAGAAATCGAGGCATCTGGTTTTGGAGACACATCCACCCTGGCCGATCCTACTGTTGTGAACCAGCTTATCGAAAACCGGCAGTAGTAACTATTTTACATAACAAGATAAGTGCAAATACTTGGCATAGATACATCATGTGATGACACATCAGCGGCCGTTGTTAAAGACGGTCGCCGTATGTTGTCAAATGTAGTTTCCGGTCAGAATGATATTCATCTGAAATTCTCGGGCGTAGTTCCAGAACTCGCATCAAGAAAACATATCGAGATGATCTGGCCAGTGGTTCGAGAAGCGCTCGATCTTGCCAACTTAGAGGTTGCCGATATGGATGCCATAGCCGTCTGTAAAGGACCGGGACTGATTGGCTCTCTGCTTGTTGGCTGTTCGTTTGCAAAATCACTTTCCTATGCAAGTGGAGTACCACTGGTTGGTGTTAATCACCTTGAAGGACATATATACGCTAATTTTCTCGAGCCTGAACCACCGAAATTTCCATTTCTGGCCCTTGTTGTATCTGGAGGACACACAAGTCTTTTTCATGCAAAAGAGCAAGGCATATACTGCGAAGTAGCAAGGACGCTGGATGACGCTGCTGGTGAAGCCTATGATAAGGTTGCAAGACTCCTGGGGATAGGGTTTCCAGGCGGACCAATAATCGATAAACTGTCTCGTAGTGGCGATCCGACAAAAGTGAATTTTCCACGTCCTTACCTTAAAGGACGGCCAGACTTCAGCTTTAGCGGACTTAAAACAGCGGTTTTATACCATCACAATAAATATCCAGAGACTCCTGTGGAGGAGATTGCTGCTGGATTTCAGGCAAGTGTAATCGACGTTTTGGTTAAAAAAACCCTGGATGAGGCATTGCGGCTTGAACTCAAAACCATTGTACTTTCCGGCGGCGTCTCGGCTAACAGCGAATTAAGAGCAAGGATGTCAAACGAAGCCTCACAGAAAGGCATCCGTGTCTTCCTACCCTCAAGAGAGTTATGTACGGACAATGCGGCAATGATTGCGGCTGCTGGCTGCCACCATCTTATCGCAGGCGATACAGCACCGATGGATCTGAATCCAAAAGCTTACCTGCCTCTGGATGAACAGGTTTACAAACTTACCGGGCAAGCTTAAGGTGAGCTATCCGGCACACACTATGAGCGGTATCACTCATTTTATATGCTATATTTTAAAGCTAGCAATACATATTAATTTAAAAACCCATTAAAATCTTTCATACATTTTATAACCCTGCTCAAACAGTGTATTACAACTATAGCTTATATTTACAGCTATAATTCATGACATTTATTGAGCTATCTGACCTTATTCCCTTATTCCTGTTACTGCAAAAAACTTATCGCTATAACTACGGCATAACTCTTGCTAAACATTAACTATTGCAATTGTATTTATTTTCTTTATTAGAGAATTCTTACTGTCATAGCATAATATAAAATTCTAGTCTATGACCTACCCAATTGTTCTACAGATAAAACAGCCCCAAGCGGTCAATAAAAATATATATATAATAACGGACGGAATTGTACCGTGTGTCATAAATAATTGTGGTTTTAAACCACCACGCATGGTTACTTTATCGCCCGCCACCGTTAAAAATAAGGCTGGGGTCAGGAGGGGATCAGGAGGGAATTTCGGTGTCAGGTCTTTAAAGACCTGACACCGATTTTTTTATAATATTATCAGAATGGAATGCTTATTTTTTAGAGGCGTTTTGCTGAAGGTAAAGTAACTTTAAGTATTTGTAGTAAGTACCTTCCGCATTGGATAGCGCCAGCATTACACCATAGCGACCATCTAAAAAACCAGCACGTAAGATATAAGTACGAAGAAATGACCAGAAACCTCTTAATAATGCTTTGCTAAAAGACGAACTCCTACCTTTTTCAAATAACATTTGCGCGGCTAAACTGGAATGGTTGTCAATTTTGTGCAAAACCTCTTCAAAATCATCAAAACTGAAGTGCAGCAATGGATTTCTGAAGCGTTGGATTGCCCCTCTGACTTCCAACTTTTCATGTACCAATGCATTCGAAAAACAGCCTCTGTCTCGACGAAACAGGCGTAATACATAGTCGGGCCACCAGCCACCATGGCGTATAGCTTTACCACAGTAGTAGGAAAGGCGTGGAATTTCAAAGCCTGCTGTTTCTCCAGTGTTTTCAAGCGCACTTTGTATCTCTGCATGCAGTTCAGGAGTAATACGCTCATCGGCATCTAAAGATAACACCCACTTGCCTGATGCGGCATCAAGTGCACGATTTTTTTGCGGGCCAAAGCCAGGCCAATCTGTTTGAATTATTTTATCTGTATATTGATTGCAAATATTTTGAGTGCCATCCGTACTCCCAGAATCTACAATAATAATCTCATCTGCCCATTGAACCGATTCCAGGCAAGGGCCAATATGCTCAGCCTCGTTTTTAGTAATGATGATAACACTCAGCATTACTGAACTCTAGAGTGGTAGAATGTTTCAAGCATTATAAAATTTGGAAGGGTGTCATTGGTTTAACAACTTTATCAAGTGCTTTAATCACATGTGATGGTGAAATATCTTTAAGACAACGCATATTTTCGACATCTTCTATATGGCCTGATTTCCCTAAAGGACACTGTCTTTGAAAACAAGGGCTGCAATCAAGTCCTAATCTAACCACTGCTGCATGATCAGATAAAGGAGGAGTAAAGCCTGGGTCAGATGAACCATAAACTGCTACCAATGGTGTCCCTAATGCAGCACTTATATGCATCAAACCAGAATCGTTTGTAACTACTGCATTGGCCAATGCTAGTAATGCGATGGCTTCCTGTAGACTGGTTTTACCGGCGATATTACTGATACTATTACCAACCAAATCGCATATTTCCGTAGCAACAACCCGGTCTTTTTCTGACCCTAAAACCCAAACTTGCCAGCCTTCTCTTAATTTTAACTCGGCTAAAGCAGCATAGTGCTGGCTGGGCCATTGTTTTGCCTGCCCATATTCCGCTCCAGGACACAGCGCTAACACGGGTGACTTCCTTTTTAAATGGAGCTTATCGGTAACAGCCGCCATAATATCCCTACTGACTGTCATATGCGGATAAGTAAATTCAGGAGGTAGGGTTGCTGTACCTGGTACTCCCAAAGCCACAAAACGTTGCACTGTCATGGGTAAGGCACGTTTATCCAATACCCGAACATCATTGAGTAGACCGTATCGCATTTCACCTCGGTAACCAGTACGAACTGCGATGGTTGCCCAAAATGGAACTAGCGTGGATTTCAGTGAATTTGGAAGGAGAATAGCCCAATCGTAGTGACGCTTTCTCAATGACTTACCAAGCCGGTAACGCGTTGCTAGTTGTAGTTTACCGTGTCCTACCGGCATCGTAATTGAATCGCGTACTTCGGGCATACATTCCAACACCGGCTTGCTCCAATCCGGTGTCAATACATCAATTGCCATGTCAGGATAACTATTTTTGAGTTCTATAAAAAGGCTTTGTGCCATGACCATG
>CAYWZR010000110.1:0-8051 GCA_964462885.1 uncultured Nitrospirota bacterium | reverse complement strand
GTGGCCGAAAATGTAGCTATTCAGATAAAAAAGAGAGTTGCGTTCAGGAGTGCTATGAAGAAAGCTATCTCTTCAACCATGCGCTTTGGAGCTCTTGGTGTGCGCATTAACAGCGCTGGCCGTCTAGCAGGTGCCGAGATTGCAAGGACTGAGTGGTATCGGGATGGCAGGGTTCCTCTTCATACTTTCAGGGCTGATATAGAATACGGATTTGCCGAGGCAAAGACGACATACGGAATTATAGGTATAAAGGTTTGGATATACAAAGGTGATATTTTGCCGGAGCATCGTGCTACCTCTGTGGTTGGTGCGTGACTGGAAGTAGGAGATAGATTGTTATGTTAATGCCGAAAAAAGTAAAACACCGGAAGGTTCAAAAAGGCAGGATGAATGGCACTGCTTACCGGGGTTCATCAGTTGATTTTGGTGAGTATGCCCTTAAGAGTCTTGAGCCAGGGTGGATCACTGCCCGGCAGATAGAGTCTGCTCGGATCGCTATTACTCGACATGCCAGACGTGGTGTGAAAGTTTGGATTAGAATGTTTCCGGATAAACCTATAACCAAAAAACCGGCTGAGACTCGTATGGGAAAAGGAAAAGGTGCACCGGAATACTGGGCTGCGGTAATTAAGCCCGGACGAATACTTTATGAAATTTCTGGTATAAGCGAGTCGGTTGCCAGGGAAGCTCTGCGCCTGGCATCGCACAAGTTGCCGATTAAAACCAAGTTTGTAAAGCGTGATGAGGAGGTCATTTAGATATAATGAAGGTGTCCGAACTCAGAGACTTGAGCATTTCTGAACTTGAGCAGAAGGAATCTGACCTTAGGAAGGAATTCTTTAACTTGAGGTTTCAGAAGGCTACAGGGGAAATTGTAAACCCGCAGAGAATTACACAGGTAAAACGTGACATTGCAAGAATACTGACTGTTGTTGGAGAAAAGGCGGATTGATATGGCGAGAAAACGCTATGAAGGTAAAGTAGTAAGCGATAAAATGGATAAAACCGTGGTAGTGGCGATAACTCGTCTATACCAGCATCCCAGATACGGACGTGTTTTAAAGAAGGTTGCAAAGTTTAAAGCACACGATGAAGGAAATGTCTGTCACTTGGGGGACAAGGTTACCATTGTGGAATCACGGCCCTTGAGTAAAAACAAACGTTGGGTTGTTTTGAGTGTAAATGGCAGTAATTTAAAAGAAATAGTTGGTGAAAAAGAATGATTCAGCCACAGACGAGATTAGTTATAGCGGATAATTCAGGTGCAAAACAGGTTATGTGTTTTAAGGTTTTGCGTGCAGGTCGTGCCGCAGGACTTGGGGATGTAATCGTCGGCAGTGTCAAGGAAGCAGATCCGGGTGGTACGGTAAAAAAAGGATCTGTGGTAAAGGCTGTGATAGTGCGAACAAGGAAAGAAACCAGGCGGCCTGACGGATCATACATCAGGTTCGATCAGAATGCAGCGGTGATCATAGATACTAAGGGAGAACCGGTCGGTACTCGTATATTCGGTCCTGTTGCCAGGGAGCTTAGGTGGAAGAACTTTATGAAGATTGTATCGCTTGCACCTGAAGTTCTGTAACTTACGGAGAAAATAAATGTCTTTGGGATATAAGAAGAACGATACGGTACTTGTCATAGCTGGCAAGGATAAAGGAAGAAAAGGCCGAATATTGCAGTTTGACCTGGCAAAGGGACAAGTTGTAGTTGAGAAGATAAATATTATTAAAAAACATATGAAGCCTAACCAGACCTTTAAGCAGGGCGGAATTATAGAAAGAGAAGCACCGCTTAACCGCTCTAATGTTATGCTGGTCTGTCCAAAATGCGATAAACCTACCAGAATAGCTACATTTGTACTTGAGGGTTCAAAAACTCGTGTTTGTAAGAAGTGTAAGGAGGTCATGGATAAGTAAAATGGCCAGATTGTTTCAGAGTTATAAAAGCGAAATTATTCCGGCACTACAAAAGGAATTTAACTATAAAAACCCTATGCAGGTGCCGAAGGTTGAGAAGGTCGTTGTGAATATCGGACTTGGAGAGGCGCTTCAGAATGCGAAGCTTCTTGATAAGGCGGTTGCTGAAATGACAGCCATCACAGGACAGCGCCCGGTAATAACAAAAGCTAAGAAATCTATAGCTACGTTCAAACTCAGGCAAGGACAGTCCATAGGGTGTAAAGTAACTCTTCGGGGAATCATGATGTATGAGTTTCTAGACCGACTGATAAGTTTAGCGTTACCTAAGATTCGAGATCTCAGAGGTGTTTCACCCAAAGCCTTTGACGGTAGGGGTAACTACTCGCTGGGGCTTTCAGAGCAGATTATTTTCCCTGAGATAGATTACGATAAGGTCGATCATGTGCACGGCATGAACGTGGTTATATGCACTACGGCCAAGACCGATGATGAGGGCAGGGCTCTTCTTAAAAAAATGGGCATGCCGTTTAAAGATTTTTAAAGCGACTTTTAAAGAAATTTTAAAAGCAAATGAAGGAGAGTTAATACATGGCTAAAAAGTCCATGATTGCAAAACAGAAACGCGTTCCTAAGTTTAACGTTAGAGCCTATAACCGATGTCGTATATGTGGGCGTCCAAGAGGCTATATGCGCAAATTCGGTATGTGCCGAATCTGTTTTCGGAATCTTTCCCTTAGGGGGCAGGTGCCGGGTGTAACAAAATCAAGCTGGTAGATGAGGAGTAGAGTAGCCAAGATATGCTGACAGATCCAATTGCAGATATGCTGACAAGACTGAGAAACGGCAATACGGCCAGGCTGGAAAAGGTAGATATTCCTGCCTCCAGGATTAAGCTTGAGATAACCAAAATTCTCAAGGAAGAGGGTTATATCAAGGGATACAAGGTTTTGAAGGATAAAAAACAGGGTATCCTCCGTGTCGCTTTAAAATATAGCCCAACTAACGAGAGGGTGATAACCGGGCTTAAGAGAATAAGTAAACCGGGGCGACGGGTTTACGTTGATAAGGACAATCTGCCTAGGGTTGTTGGTGGTATAGGAATAGGTATCGTTTCAACATCAAAGGGAGTCAAGAGTGACCGGGCATGCCGTAGAGACGGTATTGGTGGTGAAGTCCTGTGTTACGTTTGGTAGGTTAAAAATTATGTCAAGAATAGGAAAGAAACCCATTGATTTGTCTTCGGCTATAACGGTAAATCTACAGGGACAAAGCGTGTCGGTAAAGGGACCTAAGGGCAACCTTAACTGGACGTGTCCTGCAGATATACAGGTTGCACATAAGGACAATACGCTTGTAGTAACACGGGGAGATGACACCAAGCAGACTCGGGCGCTTCATGGCTTAAGCCGAAGTCTGATAAACAATATGGTGATTGGGGTTGTCGATGGTTACAGGAAGGAACTAAAGATTGTTGGTGTGGGTTATCGTGCTGAGGCAAAAGGTGCCAAGCTTATAATGTCCCTTGGTTTTTCACACCCTGTAGAGTTTTCAGTGCCTGAGGGTATAACTGCTCAGGTAGACAAAAAACAGACAACTATCACCCTTGATGGTATTGATAAACAGTTAGTCGGTCAGGTTGCCGCTGACATCAGATCTTTCAGGCCGCCTGATGCCTATAAGGGTAAAGGAATTCGCTACTCTGATGAGGTGATTAGTTTGAAGGCAGGAAAGGCCGGTAAAAAATAGGAGTAGCAAGTAGCACTGGAGGCGTAAGTGGACAATACTACAATATCTCGGAAAAGACGTCATGTTCGGGTTAGAAAAAAGGTTCGAGGTTTAACGAAGCGACCTAGAATAAGCGTTTTTAAGAGTTCTAAACATATCTATGCACAGATAGTCGATGACGAAAAAGGCATTACTCTTGTTTCTTCATCAACTCTGGATAAAGAAGTCAGGGATGATTTAAAGCACGGTGGAAACCGGGATGCCGCTAAGAAAGTTGGTGAGTTACTGGCTAGGCGTGCCGTAGAAAAAGGGGTTCGTCAAGTTGTTTTTGACAAAGGTGGGTATACCTATCACGGCAGATTAAGTGCGCTGGCAGATTCGGCACGCGAGGCCGGACTAGAATTTTAGTTTTTTCGGTATAATTAGCCTGTCAGAAAATCATAATTATATGCAAAACAGTTATAGAATACATTTGCATAACCCTTTTTCTGATACTTTGATACTTTATTAAACACTAGGAGAAAAACACTAGGAGAAATATGAGGAAGGCAATGAACCAGGACGGCTTTAAAGAAAAGCTTATATTTATAAACCGTGTAGCTAAGGTAGCTAAGGGTGGAAGGCGTTTTTCATTCACTGCACTTGTGGCTGTAGGCGACGGGGAAGGGTCTGTCGGAGTTGGCAAGGGTAAGGCTAAAGAAGTCCCGGAAGCTATAAGGAAGGCGGTAGAGCAGGCTAAAAAAACTATGCTGAGCATTCCTCTTTTGGATGGTACAATTCCTCATCCTATCAATGGAAGTTTTGGGGCAGGTAAAGTTATGATGAAGCCGGCACGTCCAGGTACTGGTGTAATAGCTGGTGGTGCAATGCGTGCTGTGTTTGAAGTGGCGGGTATACATAATATAGTGGCCAAGTCTCTTGGAAGCCGCAATTCATTTAATCGAGTTAATGCAACCATGGACGGTCTTTCGAGGCTTAGACGGCTTGAAGACGTACTCAGACTTCGCGGTAAATTAGTTGAAGAGAAGCCTGTGGGATCAAGTACACGCAGTCTTCAGGTTTAGAGTTTAATCAAGGGTAGAGGATGATAATTGTTTGGAGGAATGTATGAATTTGTCTCAGCTTAAACCAGCTCCTGGCAGCAGACGACCGGGCAGGAGAGTAGGGCGCGGACCCGGTTCCGGTAGCGGTAAAACCTGTGGTAGTGGTCATAATGGTCAGAAGTCTCGTTCCGGAGGAGGAGTTCGTCCGGGTTTTGAGGGCGGGCAGATGCCTTTGCAGCGCAGACTTCCGAAGCGGGGGTTCAGAAATATATTTCGAAAAGAATATACAATTATAAATATAAAAGATATTGTGGCTCTTTTGGATAATTTAGATGATCTAGTAATCACACCTGAGGTACTTATTTCGCGAAATCTGGTAAAGGACCTGAAACACGGAATTAAAGTGCTTGGTGTTGGCGAAATCAGTAAAACAATAACCTTGAAGGTTCACGCCGTTAGTGCCTCGGCGAAGAAAAAAATAACCGCGGCTGGCGGAACTGTAGAGGTTATATAGCTTTGGCTCTTGTCTCTGTCGTTCAGAATATCCTTAAAATTGAAGAACTCAAGAGACGAATAGGCTTCACTCTGTTGATGCTGGTTGTATACCGCATTGGCGCTCATATCCCTACACCCGGGATCGATGGTGAAGCTGTCAGTAAATTTCTTCTAAACCAGGGTGGTGCTCTCATGGGTTTCTTCGATATGTTTTCCGGAGGAGCTTTATCAAGGGTTACCATTTTTGCCTTGGGCATCATGCCCTATATCAGCGCATCAATTATTATTCAGCTTCTTACAGTGGTGTTTCCAGCTCTTGCCAAGCTGGCAAAAGAGGGTGAATCTGGGCGTAAGAAAATAACTCAGTACACCCGTTACGGAACTATTGTTATAGCCATAATACAGTCTATAGGTATTGCTGTTGGCCTTGAAGGTATGCGGGGGCTGGATGGAGAAGCCTTTGTTCAGGACGGAGGCTGGTCGTTCAGGCTTATGACCATGATAACTCTTACATCCGGTACTGCTTTTATTATGTGGCTTGGTGAGCAGATAACCGAGCGTGGGATCGGAAACGGAATCTCTCTTATAATTTTTGCCGGTATCATATCTGGATTTCCTGGAGCTGTGATAAACAGTGTACGTCTGATTCGTGACGATCAGTTGCCAATTCTTCTTATGCTTGTGATTCTAGTTGTAATGGTAGCAGTTGTGGCGTTCATTATCTACGTGGAACGCGGTCAAAGACGTATCCCGGTTCAATACGCTAAAAGGGTGGTGGGACGTAAAGTCTATGGTGGGCAGAGTACACATTTGCCGTTAAAGGTTAATACGGCTGGAGTTATTCCCCCGATATTCGCTTCGTCTATTATCATGTTCCCGGCAACTGTGGCCGGTTTCATTGCCATCCCGTGGGTGCAGTCCATAGCACAGCAACTGTCACCTGGAAACACTCTTTACACGGTGATATACGTGAGTTTAATCGTATTTTTTGCATTCTTTTATACAGCTATAGTTTTTAACCCTGTGGACATTGCCGATAATTTGAAAAAGTACGGAGGCTTTATTCCTGGTGTTCGTCCAGGTAAGTTTACCTCAGACTATATCTACAAGGTTTTGTCCCGGATTACATTCGGAGGAGCCCTTTACCTGGCTTGTGTATGTGTTTTGCCCGAGATTTTAATATCACAGTTCAATGTGCCGTTCTATTTTGGTGGGACTTCCTTGCTGATCGTTGTAGGTGTAGCGCTGGACACCGTTTCTCAGGTGGAATCTCATATGATTACACGCTCTTATGACGGTTTTATGAAGAAGAAACGCATCAGGGGGAGGCGTGGATAAAACGTCGTTTACAGGGCTGGAAATAAGTGTTTACAGAGTGGCAAATAATATATGTTTTTGCTTAATTTAACAAACCTAACAAATTTAAGAACTGTTATCACTCCGAGAATTTTAAACCGCAGCTCTTTTAACTCTGTACTGTGATTGTCATTAAGTCTCCCAGCGAGATCAAGCAGATGTCCAGGGCCTGTAGGATAGCGGCCGAAACTCTCAAGTTAGTGTGTGAGATGGCGCGTCCCGGTATAAAAACGTTAAACCTTAACCAGGCAGCTGAGGCATATATAGTTGAAAAAGGTGCAAAACCAGCTTTTAAAGGATATCGTGGTTATCCGGCTGCGCTTTGTGTTTCGGTTAACGATGAGGTGATACACGGAATCCCCAGCTCCCGGGTTCTGAAGGATGGGGATGTGCTGAGTGTTGATGTTGGCGTGTTGATAGAGGGTTTCTATGGCGATTCCGCTCGAACTGTGATCATAGGGCAGGGTACCGCAGAGACGGAGCAGCTGGTAAAAGTTACGAGTGAGGCATTGCATGCAGGTGTTGAGCAGGCGGTGGCTGGAAATCGTCTTTCGGATATATCAAACGCCATTCAACAGGTTGTGGAAAACAACGGTTTTTCGGTTGTGCGGGATTTTGTGGGTCATGGAATTGGGCGGAGATTGCACGAAGATCCGCAAATTCCTAATTATGGCAAGCCTGGCAAAGGCCCGCTTTTAAAAGCGGGGATGACGTTTGCTATTGAGCCTATGGTGAATACAGGTGGGGCTGATGTGCGTATTCTTGCAGACAGGTGGACAGCGGTTACTGTTGATGGAAAAACTTCTGCTCATTTTGAGGATACGGTGGCGATAACGGAGAATTCTCCAAATATCTTGACTAAACTTTAAGTTTAGATTATCATACGTAGCTGTTGCATTTTGCAGGGAGGGTTGCTTGGCCAAGGAAGATGCCATAGAAGTTGAAGGTGAAATAGTTGATATGCTGCCAAACGCCACGTTTAAGGTTAAACTGGATAAGGGGCAGGAAATCATGGCGTACGTTTCCGGTAAAATGCGTATGCACTATATAAAGATACTTCCGGGCGATAAGGTTACTGTTCAACTCTCTCCTTACGATTTAACAAAGGGCAGAATAACATACAGGCACAAGTAGGAGTTTAATAAAGATTATGAAAGTAAGATCATCTGTTAAACCGATGTGTAATAAGTGCAAAGTGATACGGCGAAAAGGAGTTGTAAGAATAATTTGTGACAAAAATCCTCGTCACAAGCAACGGCAGGGATAGATTTTAACAATTATCTAGGGAGAATTGATGGCGCGAATTGCTGGAGTTGATTTACCAAAAAAAGAACGAGTAGAGATTGGACTAACCAGAATTTTTGGGATAGGTCGGACGACTTCATTGAAAATTCTTTCCGAGACCTCTATAGATCCGAACAAACGAGTTAAGGACCTTGGCGACGATGAGGTTCTTAAGATAAGGAAAGCGCTTGATCAGGATGATCTAAAGGTTGAGGGTGATCTCAGGCGT